>DPLM01000255.1 GCA_003541985.1 Deltaproteobacteria bacterium
TTGGCCGGAAGCCAATTCATGCCAGCCAAAAGTTGGGCAGGAGGTCATTCAGACGTGATCATGCCACCCGGAGGCAAGAAGTTTAAGGACATAGAACTGACGTATTTTCAGGATGGTAACTGGCTGCATGCTCCTCTTTGGCTTTCTGAACAATTCAGGAAAGACGCTGGAGTGAGTATCAAGTCAAGAGAACTTTATGATGGAGGAGATACTGTCGCGAAGGTGCTTCCACAATTATTGTCTCGCAAACCACGTTTTGACTGGGTGCAGTATCCCTGTTTATTCTTTGGACAATTTGCTGAGACAGGGCAATTGGAGCCATTGGATGATTACTTTGCTCAATATGCAGGATCTCAAGAATATCTAGATTGGGTAATGCCTGCATACCGGGAGTTTTATACTAAGTGGGACAATAAGACTTACGGAATCATGCTTGATGGGGACATTCATATTCTACATTACCGAAAAAACTACTTTAATGATCCGGATTTACAACGAAAATTCTCAAAAAGATTCCAGCGAGAATTGGTTGTCCCCAAAACTTGGCCACATTTCCTAGAGTGCACTCAGTTCTTCACAGAAGAGTTGTCAAGCAAGGGTGTCTATGGAACATCTATGGTAGTCAATCCTCCTGCTTTCGGCTGGGGATTCTGGATGGATATCGCTGCTTCCAATGGGGTGAATTATTTCGATGCAAGCATGAATCCGGGTATCAACAGCAAGCAAGCTGTCGAAGCTTTAGATATGTACAAAAACATCATCGAATTTTCTGGCCCCGGTGGAAAGTCTATGGACATTAATCAGACTATTCAGCGCTGGCAATCTGGAACAGATGTAATGTCAGTCTGGTGGATTGATCTTTCGGAATTCACTGTTCAGCAACAGGGAATGGAAATGGCTGAGCAGCAAGGAGCAGATATAGTACCTGGTTGGGAACAACCCGATGGAAGTATTAATCACAAAGCTGTATCTCTCTGGTGTCGTACAGGATCAATCCCGAAAAACCTTCCTCAAGATGTAAAAGACGCAGCTTTCTATTTCCTCTACAGAATGTCTCACCCATCAATTTCAGATGAGATCGTGGCAGATGAATACTGTGGTTCAGATCCCTTTGGTCGTTCACATTACACTGATGAATCTGCCCGCAAGTATACGATGGCTAATCCTCAGCGAGGAACTGATAATGACTTGTGGCCGACCAACAGTGGAATCTTCAAGACCTTTGAAACTGCAAGATCACATTTAGATGGGGGTCTGCGAAACGTAGAAGTGGGGTATCCTCAATTCTACTGGGAGGGAACACCACAATATGCTGATGCCCTAGGAAGAAATATTTCCAAGGCTGTCTCTGGCCAATTGACTTCACAGCAGGCTTTAGATGAAGCTGCAGAAGAATGGGTCAAGATTGTTCAGAAACTTGGCATTGACAACCAAAAGAGACAGTACGAAAACTTCCTTGCTGGTGCCAGAAAACTTGGTTACAAGATCTAATCCTCTCGAGTCAGTGCCCTCAGGGGCACTGACTCTTTCAACCCTCCTTTGCCTGCTTCTGCCAAAGTATGATTTCCGAACATAGTTGTCATTTGTATAAACAACTCTTGCGGGTTAGAACTTTTGAAGACCGCGTTGGTGAATTGTTTCTCCAGGGGGGAAGCGCAGGAACCATGCTTCATCTATCAATTGGAGAAGAAGCTCCTGCAGTTGGAGTTGCAGAGGCGATGCAGCCCAAGGATAGTTTTACGACTCATCATCGTGGTCACGGAATTTTTCTTGCTCGAGGTGCGGATCCGAAAAGAATGCTTGCTGAAATCGCTGGAAAAGAAGCCGGTTACTGTCGAGGCAAAGGTGGTTCTATGCACATTGCAGATCGAAAGTTAGGTCATTTGGGAGCAAATGCGATTGTGGGTGGTGGAATTCCTCATGTCGTAGGGGCTGGCTTAAGTTACCAACTTCTCAAGGTTCCTGCAGTTTCAGTAGCATTTTTTGGTGATGGGGCCATGCAGCAAGGAAATTTGTACGAAAGTATGAATCTGGCAGCACTCTGGAAACTCCCTGTTTTGTTTGTTTGTATCAACAATCAATATGGAATGGGAACAAGGCTAGACCAGGCAAGTGCTTCTCTTGAATTTGTCAAACGCGCCGAGTCTTTTGGTTTAGTCGGTAAAGAAGTTTCAGGACTTGATGTTGAAGAAGTAAATAAACAGGCAATATTGATTTTAGATTTGGTGCGTGAAGGCAAACCTGCTTTCATGAAAATTGACTGCTATCGCTTCCATGGACATGCAAGAAAGGACAAAAGTCCTTACCGAGATCAGAATGAGGAGGAAGAGGGGCGAAAAAAAGACTCTTTAAAATTTCAGGCAGATCGCTTAACGGAACAAGGAGCCACTGTCTCTGATATAGAAAGTTGGCAAAAAAAAGTTGGTGATGAAATGGATGAAGCTTTGAATTTCGCTTTGGAAACCCAGGAACCGGCTTTGAATTCAATGTTCGAAGATGTTTACGCACCTAATTTGACTCATCCAGAATCTGTGGGATCAAGGATCGACCGCGCATTGTACTCGGATATCCTGGGGGGGGACTGTTGATGAAAGAGATGACCTATCGGGATGCCCTGCGTTTGGGTCTTCAGGAATCGATGCAGTCTGATCCAACTATAGTCATTTTAGGGGAAGAGGTTGGATGTTATGGAGGTGCATATGGCGTCACAAAAGGGCTCCTTGATGAATTTGGAAGAGATTGGGTAAGAGATACTCCCATCTCTGAAGAAATATTAGTTGGTGCGGCGGTTGGTGCTGCAATGACTGGTTTGAGGCCAGTGGCTGAGTTGATGTACGTCGATTTTATTACACTTGCGATGGATCAATTGGTTAACCAAGCTGCCAAAATCCGATATATGTTTGGTGGACAAATTAGTGTTCCGATGATGCTGCGAAGTCAAGGGGGAACTGGCAGATCAGCCGCCGCACAACACTCACAAAGTTTAGAAGCTTGGGTAATGCACACTCCTGGATTGCACTTGGCGGTGCCTGCTGATGCTACAGATGCTTATGTCTTGATCAAACAAGCTCTGACGCTGGCTGACCCAGTAGTATTTCTGGAACACAAAGGTTTGTATGCCCAAAGCTTCCCATTTAATCCTGAATCTGCACTCCCATGGGGCAGAGCGAAGATCAGTCGATCAGGGAATGATTGTTCTATCATTTGTTACTCCAGAATGGCTCAACGCTCTCTAGATGCTGCGGAGCAGTTAGCTGAGTTGGGAGTTCAGATTGAAGTTATTGACCTCAGAACTTTGCATCCTCTTGATATGGAAACAGTAACAAAATCTATCCGAAAAACAGGACGTGCTCTAGTAGTAACTGAAGACTGCCTTACAGCAGGAGTAAGTGCTGAGTTGTCAGCAAGAATTACGGAAGAAAACTTTGAATATTTGGAAGAGCCTGTCCTCCGCTTGGCTGGAGAGGATATCCCAATTCCTGTTGCTCCTGCTCTGGAAACTGCTTCGGTGCCTACGATTGAAAGCATCAAACAAAATATTCTTAAATTGATGCGAAAATAATGAGTACTGAATTAAGACTTCCTCGACTTGGAGAGACAATGGAGGAGGGGATTGTTGTTAATTGGAATCTTACAGAAGGTGAAAGTTTTGAGCGGGGGAATACCCTGCTGGAGGTAGAAACTGATAAAATGGTTGCTGAGGTCCCAGCTCTGGAAAATGGGATTTTGCTGCAAATTTTGGTTGAGGAACAGGCAAAAGTAAAAGTGGGTGACATACTCGCTATTATTGATCCATTAGATAAAAGTTCAAAAAGAAAAGAAATACCGACTAAGCCAGAACAGGTTAATTCACAAAACACCCTAGAATCACCCCTTGCATTAAAAGAATTATCCAAATCTTTCAAACAAGGTGTAAAAAATCCTGACCTTATTCGAGCAGTTCCTGCTGCAAGAAGACTAGCCAAACGTTACGAAGTCAATTTAAAGCTATTAAGTGGAAGTGGGCCTGCTGGGAGAATTGAGAGATCTGATGTTGTACAAGCCGATCATGATGAAACTAAAGTAGCTTCGTTGAAACAGCGATTTGTCCCACAAATGGGTCCGAGAGGAGTTCGTTTTCTTAGACGAGGAAAGCAAAGCGGAACTCCTGTAGTACTTTTGCATGGCTTTGCCTCGAATCTTCATTCTTGGAGACTCATTCACGGACCCTTGTCTCGTCAACGAGATGTAATTGCTTTGGAACTTCCTGGGCATGGTGAATCAAATGATTGGCTCCAAAGTAGGGGTTTGCTAGCTCTTGCTGAAAACATTGAACAGGTTATCATCGAACTTGAATTAGGGCCTGTAGATCTCGTTGGTCACTCATTGGGGGGAGCAATAGCTGTTTGCCTCGCTTCACAGCAAGCCAGCATGGTTCGTCAGCTAACTCTGCTGGCACCCATTGGATTTGGCACTGAAATAAATTTATCTGCTGTTGAGCAATT
>DPLM01000094.1:0-2664 GCA_003541985.1 Deltaproteobacteria bacterium
CGATACCAAAGTAGAATTAGTTTCTGCAACCTCGGATCAGGATTGGTCTTCAACTTTGCTTAGCTTATTGGTTGCGCTCATCTTAATTCTGGCTCTCATTTATGGATTAGCTTGGATCTATGGAAAATTTTTATCAGGGAAGTTTCCGATGTTGGAAAATCAAGTCAACACAAGACAGGTTTCTGTTTTCCACTTGGGCCCAAAGCAAAAAGTAGTCGTATTGGAGATAAAGAAACAGTTGTTTGCTTGTGGAGTCACACCACAAAGCATTAATCTGCTTACTAAACTGGATGCTGAAAGTGAACAAACTTATTTGAATGCTCTTGATCTAGATGATGGTCAGGTAAATATTGATCATGCAAGATTAGATTTTTTAAAGACTTTAGAAAAAGCTCGTAAGCGTGCAAATTCTAATGAATTAGAACATATCATTCCAGAGAATGAAAAAATCGCCCAAGATTGGGTACCGAAAACAGTGGCAACCAAAACCAAAGATATACCTGAAAGTGAAACAAGGGTACCCGAGTGGACCAATTCTCGAGTCGTCCGTTCGAACGTATATGCGCCAATTAGTGCTGGATATCCAGTGAAAACAGTCGACCTAGAGGGGTCAGCTATGGAGGGGTTCGCAGGAAAATTAACCTCTAGATTGAAGACACTGAAACCAATTCGATAATTTCTCATTTTGACACCAGTGAAGCGATACTTCTGGTGGGTCTGTCTTCTGATTCCTTTTTTTGTATTCGAAATTGGAACCTTACAAGCGCAGTCGCCCATCCCCGGAATCAACATAAGTGTTGATCAAGCAGACACTCCCTCGCAGGTAGCAACAACCCTGCAGATCGTGTTTTTGCTTACTCTGCTGACATTAGCTCCAGCATTATTGATCATGACCACTTCTTTCACTCGGTTTGTCATAGTCTTCTCTTTTCTAAGGCAAGCGCTGGGAACACCTCAGACTCCATCAAACCAAATTGTTGTGGGGCTGGCTCTATTCTTGACAATTTTTGTTATGATGCCTGTCTATCAGGATATCAACGAGAATGCTCTACAGCCGTATTTGGATAATCGAATTACACAGGAAATCTTTCTGGAACGTACTTCGGTTCCAGTAAAACGCTTCATGCAGCAATACACTCGCGAGAAAGATCTCGCTCTCTTCATGAAAATCACCAACCTTCCTCGGCCTCGAACGATCGATGATGTTCCGGTTTGGGTCGTCATTCCAGCATTTGTCTTGAGTGAATTGAAGACTGCTTTTCAAATTGGGTTTGTGATCTATATACCCTTTTTGGTGATTGATATGGTGGTTGCCTCAGTTCTGATGGCCATGGGTATGATGATGTTGCCTCCAATTATGATTTCATTGCCGTTCAAACTGATGTTGTTTGTTTTAGTCGATGGATGGCACCTACTTGTTGGCTCTATGGTCAAAAGCTTTGTTCCCATTTAAGTATTTCCAATGACAGAAGCAGTGGTTGTTTCCCTGATGAACGAAGCAATGCGAATGACGGCCTTGCTATCAGCACCTTTATTGCTGGGTGCCTTGGTAGTGGGTTTGATCATTTCAATTTTTCAGGCTGTTACCCAAATTCAGGAGCAAACACTGGCTATCATACCAAAAATGGCAGCAATTCTACTAATATTCGCACTTTTGTTTCCCTGGATGCTTTCTCAGGCAACAACTTACATGAACGCACTTTTTTCAAACTTTCCTACCTTCCTTGGCCTCTAAGGACAAATCAGCCTCGTCGCTACGGAAAGCCCGAAATTGGATCAGGAGTAAAATTCTTTTTCCAACAGTAGATGACGAGGTTTATCGAAAAAGCCTAAAAAATATTCGAGAGATACTTCCGGTTCCTGTCATCTGGATCTTGGGCAAGACTCAATCTGGTAAAACATCCATCATTCAAGCTTTGACAGGCCACTCTCGGGCAGAGATCGGAAACGGTTTTCAACCATGTACAAAAACCTCCTCACTGTTTTCATTTCCAAGTGAACAAACACCCATTGTCCATTTCCTAGATACCCGAGGTCTTGGCGAAATCGGCTATGATCCTCAAGAAGATATGCAATTGCACCTACGAGGATCACACCTTTTAATTGTAGTTGTAAAGGCCATGGACCATGGACTAGAACCCTTGAAGAATGCTTTGAAGATCATTTGTCCAAAGAGACCAAATTGGCCAGTTTTGGTAGTACAAACAAATCTTCACGAAGGCTACCCTGACAAACAAACAGAGCACATCATCCCATATCCCTATGAAAATCATGAAGCCATTGATTCTATTCCTCAAAACCTAGTGAGATCGCTCAAATTTCAGCAACAAGAACTATCTGAATGGACAAAGGAATTTGTAGCTGTAGATTTGACCCACCCAATCGATGGGTACATTGATTCAAATTATGGTTTGAATGCACTTTGGCAAAGAATTGAAATACTGCTACCAACAAGCTTGCAAGCAATGATTCAAGGCACACCTTCCCTGCATCGGGCATTACAAGATATACATAGCCACTCTGCACATCAGCAAATCATTGCTCATTCTTTGCTGGCTGGAGGAGTTGAATTGCTTCCAATTCCACTGGTCAGCTTACCAATGGTTGCCTCGATCCAGGCAAAGATGTTCCAAGCTTTAGCTTCAATTTATAAACAACAAGTAA
>DPLM01000094.1:3011-3175 GCA_003541985.1 Deltaproteobacteria bacterium
TTGGCGTAGTTTCGTGGATTTCTTAAGTGCAGTTGGACTAGGAATGATGCTGCAAATTGGAGGAAGGGAGCTCATAAAATTCATCCCCGTTTATGGAACTGTTGTCAGTTCACTCTACACAGCAGCCGCTACATATGCTCTAGGTAAAACAATGTGCCTATACC
>DPLM01000246.1 GCA_003541985.1 Deltaproteobacteria bacterium
ACGTAGGCTGTTTTAATCCTTGGAACTTTTGATCGGAGTCTATGCCTTATCATCACAGCAGAGGGTCTCAGCCGATGAGCTGCAAAACATTCTCAAAAATCTGCTGCAACCTTTGATTGAGGCGCTTCATCGAATCCACAAACCTGTTTGTCTCTCCGCGGCAGAGCATCTTGGGAAGCGATCTAGTACTATTGAATCGTTTAATTTGCATCTTCACAGTGCTAACTTAGAGAGTTCTGATGCACTGGTGTTGGCAGATGCTTTTACCGCGATTCAGGAACAAAAATGATTTACCACTAAATTTTTTCAGTGTCAGTTACAATCCGGGTATTGGGACAGAGGGAGTCCAAGCATTGCTGCCCAGTCTCCCAGATGGTGCGAGTGAGATAGGAATGGTGGGATGTCAACTGAGAGACAATGTTGGTAAATTGCTGATCCAATTCATGGCTCGCTGCAGAAATTTGAAAATGATCTTTCTAGAAGGCAACTTGCTCTCCACTTCGATGAGGAGCCAGATTGCCTCAGCAGGTAAAAAGCTGGTGGGTTGCATTACAATTACTTGATTGCTTTCCAGATCAAAAATCTTTTTAAGTCACTAAAAATATTAACTTATTATTCTTACATTCCTAGCACTTCCACACCCCCCAAATTTTAAGAATAACTCGCCTCCTTTATTGAAAACAAATATGGACCCTGCCGGGACAACCCCATCCTACATCTCTGGAATCCTAGCGATGCTGCTAGGCCAATTATGTTTTTCGATTAATGATGCACTTATGAAGTACAGTGTGGGGTTACACAATGACCAGCAAAGTATTTTCCTTCTTCTGTTCCTGCGAGGATTGCTGGTCTGTACGATGACAATTGGTTGGTTGATCGGCCAAGGACATTTCAGTTTAAAGAACTTGTTTACGCTCAATGACATGCATCTCCGAGGGTGTGTTGAAGTACTGCTCACCGGAGCATTCTTTTCCTCGATACTCTTGCTGCCTCTCTCCAATGTCTACACAATCATGCTCTCAGCACCACTGATGATTACTGTCTCTGGCGCTTTAATGCTCAGGGAGCAGGTCCATTGGAAGAGTTGGTTAGCTGTTTTGCTAGGATTTTGTGGTGTCTTGGTCGTGATGTGGCCAGATGATCTTGGCTTTCAGATTACCTATCTCTTGCCTCTAATAGCCACCGTTCTGCTTGTTGTGCGTGAGTTACTCACTAAACGGATGGTACCTCATTATCGAGGAATAGAAGTCGTCTTGGTGACATCATTGATGACAACTCTGGCAGGTGGCATGCTCGCTTTTTTTTGGGAAACATCGCTGAATTTCAATGCAATCCCTTATTTGATAGGTTCAGCCTGCATGTTGACAGTAGGCTACTTGATGGCCGTACTAACCATTCGCTTGGCTCCAATTTCAGTTACTTCTCCCGTGCGCTATTCCATCATCATTTTCGGGTCATTCAGCGCCTATCTAATTTTAGGCGAAACGCCTTCAATAAACACGATTCTAGGCTCATTGATTATTGCTACCAGTGCGCTTTTCGTATTCCAAAGAAAATAGCTAATTTCCCTACTAGCTACGCCTATTTATTTTATTTAGATAATCTAAATAATTTTTCTTGAAAATATTCTTTTGCGAAACCCAGAACGAAAAATAATCTACACTTGCTTAGCTGCTTTTGGAAAGAGGTGACGAATGCGTAGAATGGAGGCAATACTCAAAGTGGGCGTCAACAAAAGAGCATACAGTAATCCCTTGGCAAGACTGGGCAGTCCACTTTCATCAACCCAGCGCAGAGACACGAAAAGGAAAACCATCAGTTTAGGCACTCCAAGACAACCAAAGCACATCGCCATATCGAACAGGAGCTTGGAAATCAGGTTCGTGATTAGCCCTTTTTGATAATGGGGGATAGCATCAAGCTTCTCAATATATTCTGGATCAAGACTATTCAGGCGGGCACCTGTTCGAATCAATTCAAGATAGCGCAGGGTAGGTGGGCGGTCTTGGGGTAGTTTTCTGGCCTCTAATGCTCTAAATACAACAGCTTTTTGGACCTTTCCACAATAGGTTTCTACTTCCACAGTCTCTCTAGCATAACTTTGGTCTCCTCCTTCACTTTGCACAAGCTTTGCGAAATCTTCAGGACTCAGGCGCACCAGCACTCCGTGCACTGTTTCCCCAGGATCGGGTTCGACACCTGCCATTGATGGTTCCAACCAAGAGATTCCCCTCAAATTGAAAGCAAGACGCCAACCTTTGAGTTTGGCTGGGAAGCTCTCCTTGATTACCAGATTGGCTCGTCCACTCATCTTGTTGGGATGCATGTTGGAGCCAATGGCAAAATTCCAAATATCTTCCACAGTTTGTTCTAAAGGATTTTCAGCAGTTATGGGTGTGCTCATTAGCAATTACAAATAAATGCGAAATCTATAAAATTCATTTTCATTGGGAGCATGTTCATAGTCTCAATTTTCTGAGATGAGCTATCTACCTTTCTCTCTAAAAGGCCTCATTGGATGGGCAAGTTGACGAGTTCTCGCATCCGATCTGCTGTCTCCTGCAAGACCCGCCAATTCTCTGTATGTGCATTGTATGCAATATGATCCAAACCAATGTGCAGATAGCAAGCGTTTAGTCTTTCTGTTAGGTTTTTTGGTGTATCGCCAATTTGAGACCATCGATCTTCCAAAGCCTTTCGGAAAAGAGGGATATCCAGATTTGTGTGCCAGGGCGCCCAGAATTCAAACCAGGCCAAATCGTAAAGGTGGTCTCCAAAACGTCCACATCCCCAATCAAAGACTGCATTGATGTGTCCGTCACTAACTAAGGCATTTCGATTCATCAAATCGCAATGTAGCAAAGAACGAGGGACATTCGCTAAGGCAAATTCCTTCAAATTATCCAAGCCTCGCTCAAAAGCAGCCATTCCTGAAGGATAATTCTGTTCAAGTTTACGACGCCAACCATGAGTGCGTTGGGTTGGCTTGTCTTCTTCAACATCAAGCAGATACTCTTTCCAAGTATCAAATTTAGCGGTCCCATCTTTGTCCCAATGCCCCACTCCGGAAGTCTCTTTGAGATCTACAGTCCGTAAAGCCTCCAGCGCATTGACCAAATCTGGAATGATGCATTGCCAAATCTCAATGGCTACTTGCTCAAGCGGAATTCCGTGTGCTCTACGAGAGATAGCAAAGTAGCCATCCTGTATCTCCCCAACTTCAAAGATCTCGGGAATGGGGAGTTCAGCTGAACTAAACCTAGCCGCCCAGTAATCTTTTTGAAAATCTTCAATGTAACGCCCAAAGCGAATCGCATATTCCCTGTCTTCAACAAGGTATCCGAAACAGCGAGACCAAGCGCCCTCACCGATCAATGTAAGCTGTTGTGGCTCAGCAGAAAAATGGCTTCGTAGAAATTGCTGAGCTTGTTTTAAGGATACCGATGACATCGTTTTAGAAGTAAAGAAAAGTCTTCAGTAAAATTAGAGAATTTTTGTGGACTTGCCAAACAACTGAATGACGTAGCGAGGCTGTTGTAACTGTTGTGACATCCACAAGAATGATTCATTTCATGGACGATTTGAGTCAATTATGCCAGTTCTTTGTCAAGATTAGTGAGAGGGCAGGTTTGTGGTGCAAGGATAGAGGGATTTTGCAGGTATTGTTGGCACTGTCAGGAAAAGTGACTTTAAAACCTGACTGTGAATCCAGATGAGAGGATTGGTCTAAAATGAGGCGCTCACCTGAGATCATTGTAGAACTATGCGGATGAAGGCAGCCCTCATCACCCAGTAATACCAGTAGAAAATCCTATGGACGTGAGCATCAGTAAAGAGTGAAACACTGCCCGTTTGAACGAGATAATCATGAAGATTGCCTGTGTTCTACTGATAGGGTTCCAAATCTACATTGTATAAAATATGTTTCCAGGAAGTTCTGGATCCTTTACTTATGAATCAGTGAGCTAGTCACTAGTTAATTTTTTGAGAACAAAGTTTGAGAACAAATTGAATAAATTCAAACTAAATTATTGATACATTTATTAAAAATATAAAAGTGTGATTCTTAAAAAGATCTTTTTAAATTCGTTTCAAGAACCTATGTTTCTCTCTTCCAAAAACAAACCAAATTGATTTCTCTTGGTGCAACATGATTTTAAGGCACTCTCTCAGAATTTTGATTCTGATCCTGATAGGGAGTATTCTCTCAGGCGCTCCTAGCTGGGCAAAGTCGCCTATCGAGCTCAATGCTGAGTTTGAGTCAGCCTATCTTCGTTCCGAATTGGAGTTTCTTGAAGATCCCTCAGGATTGATGGAATTGGAACAAGTGCTTAGTTCAGAGAATAAGAGGCGCTTTCAACCCAACGGAGAGAACGTTTTTAATCAGGGAAATACTAACTCAGTTTATTGGCTGCGTTACAGTGTCGTTAATCCTACCGCCAATTCTATTCACCTAGTATTCAGTATTGATAACAT
>DPLM01000265.1 GCA_003541985.1 Deltaproteobacteria bacterium
ACTTATGGAAATCACATGCAATCAAGACCTATAAAAAGACACGCAATGGGATGCTCAAACCAGATGACTCCGCAAAACTTTCACCCTGGCTTGCTTTGGGTTGTCTATCTCCAAAGCATGTTTACCAAGAGGTACGTCGATACGAAAATGATGTGATTGCCAACGATTCAACGTACTGGCTGATTTTCGAAATCTGGTGGCGAGAATTTTTCCGCTGGATCGCAAGGCTGCATGGCGAAAACTTGTTCCGCTCTGGCGGTATACGCAACCAATCACCAAAAGTAGCTGATTGGGATAAATGGCTAGAAGCTTGGTGCCAAGGTCAAACGGGAGTACCTTTTGTGGATGCGCATATGAGGAAGCTCAACGCTACTGGATACATGTCCAATCGAGGCAGACAAAACGTAGCTAGTTTTCTAGTTCGAGACCTACGACAGGATTGGCGCTCGGGTGCTGCCTACTTCGAAAGTCGCTTGATTGACTATGACGTTCACAGCAATTGGGGAAACTGGAACTATGTCGCTGGAGTTGGTAACGATCCAAGAGAAGATCGTTACTTTAATTTGGTAACCCAAACACTCCGGTATGATCCAAATGGAGAATTCATTATTCGTTGGGTCCCTGAATTGCGTGACGTACCACCAAAAGAAATTCCACACATCGTAAAATTCACCCGGCAGCAAAGAGAGAAGTATCGGTTGGGGGCTTACCCAGAGCCCATCGTATTTTCTTCAGCTTGGCGTCGTTAATTGATACTGCAAATTTCTTCGAGCTTGTTGTGAACCAGGCAAATATGAAAAAATAATTGAATTAGTTAAAAGCCTACTTTTCTACCACATTTCTGACAGCTCACGATGTCTTTGCAGCTTCAACCACAGCCTACACCGCTTGATTGGCCAGGTGCTTTAGAGCACTTGCGCGAGGTGCTGCCACGTTGGCAGCATCGCAATCAAAGTCCTATTCTCCAGCTCTGCATTCCGCTTGCAGAAGCAGATCCTCTTGAGTGGCTTCAACATCAAGCGGGGGCTACACGTGTTTATTGGTCTGACCGAGATCACCAACTCCAACTGGCCGGATTGGGAGCAGCCTTGCAAATCCAAGGTAGTACCGATGAGGTGCTGGAGAAGATAGCTGGATGGCAAAAGCTTGTTCCTCCCGACACTGCCTTCCTTGGTGGCATACCTTTTCATAGCTCACCCAGGGGGGCTAAGCAGTGTGGCAACTTTCAAAAAGCTGCCTTTGTGTTGCCCTTTCTAATGGTCCAACAAGACTCCAATGGCAGTTTTCTCTGGGTACATCTTGCTCAAGATATCGAAGGAGCCTCACCAATTCAGCAACTTTTCGACTTAATGGATCGTTTAAAGTTTTCTTCCAAACCACAGCTGTTTGACAGCCTTAGAATCAGCATTATCAAGAGAAATGAAACCCCCAATGAAGCTGACTGGATTCATTCGGTCAAAGCAGCCCTCAGTCAAATTCAAGCCAATGAATGCGAAAAAATCGTCTTGGCTCGCCAATCCCATTTTCAATTGAACACAAGCCCCGATCCATTTGATCTGCTGAATCAACTCCGTCAACAAGCACACCATGCCTACCACTTTGCATGGCAGGATGTCGACGGACCGGCATTTTTAAGCATCACGCCTGAAAGATTCTTCCGAAGAAAAATCCAAAATCTAGAAAGCGAAGCGCTGGCAGGCACCCGGCCAAGAGGACAGAACGCATATCATGATGAGAAGTTGACCCACGAGTTATTCCATGACACGAAAGAAGTTCGGGAACATCTTGTTGTTTTGCGCTTCATGGAAGAACGCTTCTCAAAACATTGTCGAGTTGTGGAAAGGCTCTCCCATCTTGAACCCCTCAGACTGAAGCATGTTCAACATTTACTAAGTCGCCTACAAGGGCGATTGCTGGACGATGTGACAGATGCTCAGCTTCTTTCATCGCTACATCCAACTCCTGCAGTATGTGGATTACCTCAAGCAGTTTCCAGAACTCAAATCAACAACTTGGAATCATTTGACCGCGGCTGGTACGCTGGTCCCATTGGTTATTTCAGCAAACACCAAAGTGAGTTTGCTGTGGGTATTCGTTCTGGAGTCTTGGAGGGAGATTCCCTGACAGTGTACACAGGTGCAGGCATTGTTGAGGGTTCTGATCCACACCGTGAATGGCAAGAGTTAGATCACAAACTCCGTAGTTGGGAAGTCCTGCTCGGGAATCCTGCATGAACCCCAATGAGTGTTTGAGTTATTGGTTGATTGAAGAGTTGGTGGCTCAGGGCATCACGCAATTCTGTATCTCACCTGGTTCTCGTTCTACCCCTCTGACAGTTGCTGCTGCTCGAAATCATCAAGCAAACACTCAAATTTTTCTGGATGAGCGGGCAGCCGCATATTTTGCAATAGGCTGGGCTCGCGCTACAGACCAAGCAGCTGTCCTGATTTGTACCTCAGGCACCGCTGGAGCCAACTTTTACCCGGCTATAATTGAAGCCAGTGTGGAACACATACCCTTGTTGGCAATTACTGCAGACCGACCACCTGAATTACAGCTAACCGGGGCAAACCAAACAGTTGATCAAAATCAAATGTTTGGTAGTCATATACGCTGGTTTTATGATCCGAGTTGTCCTGATCACACTTTACAAGAAAGTACCGTCAAATCATGGGCTGCTCAAGCAGTCTTGCGCAGTGCCTACCCAGATCCGGGTCCGGTTCATATCAACCTACCTTTCCGTGAACCTTTCCTTTCAGAAAAACATTCCGACCCTCCAAAAGTATCATCACCAAATTTCCAACTAGGTGTTCCACACCAAAAACTAGCCAAGGATGATCTACAGGCGCTCCGTAAAATCCTTAGGGCAGACCGTGGATTGGTAACCCTTGGAGAGCTGCCAGTGCGTGCTTATTCGTCAGTAGGGAACTTTGTAGAAAACCTGAACTGGCCAGTCTTTGCCGATACCACTTCTGGATTTCGTTTTGGAAATTTGACTCAACGAATTAATCTGGCTGACCAACTATTGCTTCAGGATCATTGGCGAAAGGCTGTACCGGAAGTTTGGATCCATCTTGGTAACCAATTCATCTCAAAACGCTGGCTACAATGGTGGAAAGATTGCCACTTGACTCGCAAGATTGTTGTTACGAATCACGCCGAGAGACAGGATCCATCCCAACAACCACACTGGCGGCTGCAATTGGACTGGGATGCACTTGAGGAGATTCTTCCGATCAGAGAAGCAATTCCTACCTCAACTCATTGGCTGGAGCGATGGAAGCTGGGCTCTCAAGCATTGGAAGAGCAGGCTGCACAGTGGTGGGATAAAACTGAGAGGTTCGGAGAAGTATCTATTGTTCGAGAGTTGGTTCGTCAAATTCCAATAGAACATGCCCTTTTTGTAGGAAACAGCCTGCCAATTCGTGAAGTTGATATGCTTTCAGAAAACCGCAATACTCCTTTAAGAGTAACCGCTAATCGTGGAGCAAGCGGCATTGACGGTCAAATTGCAACGGCCTGTGGATGGGCCAAAGGTCATCAGCAACCAACTACAATTCTCTTGGGCGATCTTTCCGCAATACACGATCTAAATTCCCTCCTGCTGATCCGCGAAAGCCCTATTCCTGTAACCCTAATTATTCTGAACAATGATGGAGGAGGGATTTTCTCAATGCTACCTATCTCCAAGCAGAAAGATGTTTTTGAGCGTTTTTTTGTTACGCCGCATGGTTGTGAGTTTTCTAAAGTTGCGACGATGTTTGATCTGGATTACTTTAAACCAGAAAACCGGGAACAGATCTACAAAAGTTTTCAAGAGGCATGGCATTCAAATAAGTCTTCCCTGATTGAAGTCAAGACTGATCGTGAACAAACAGCAGCCCAATTTCTGGCTTGGCAAGATCATATTAAAAAACATGTCTGAGCCGGGAGTTTATCCAACAGTACCTGTTCCAGACGCACCTGTACCATTCCCAGCCCATGAAAGAACGACCTCATAAGAACGTAATCCTACTGGGCATGCCTGGTTCTGGGAAAAGTACTCTGGGGAAACTTCTTGCTGAAAAGCTCGGGTGGCACCTAGTAGATACAGATCTGTTGATGGAAGCAACTCATGACCGCCCCCTTCAAGATATCTTTGATTTATTGGGATACGAAGGATTTTGCTTGGAAGAAGAGACAACTCTGCTCCAACTGGATGGAGAACAGCAGATCATCTCGACTGGAGGCAGTGCCGTTTATAGCGAATCTGCAATGTCACATTTG
>DPLM01000230.1 GCA_003541985.1 Deltaproteobacteria bacterium
AGTGCGGACTCTCCCAGAATCCTATAACCATCTCACTAAAAAAAGAGATTCGGAATACAGTCATGGCACGACTTAAACTTTCTGCAGAGCAACTGGTCAAAATTTACAGAGGTCGGCAGGCCGTCAAAGGAGTCTCGCTGGAAGTCGAGCAGGGTAGTATTGTGGGCCTGCTGGGGCCTAATGGCGCAGGCAAGACAACCACTTTCTACATGATCGCTGGAGTAGTCCGTCCGGATCGGGGTGTGATTTATCTGGATGAGGCCGATATCACGCACTACCCCATGCACAAGCGTGCACGTTGTGGGATCGGCTATCTGTCACAGGAGCGTTCGATCTTTCGCAAGCTGACCGTTGAGGACAATCTGATGGCGATTCTTGAACTGTTACCGATCAGCACGACTGAACGAAAAGAGCGCCTGGAGATACTGTTGGAAGAGTTGGGGATTGCGCATGTTCGACATCTCAAGGGCTACGCGCTCTCTGGAGGAGAGAGTCGTCGCACCGAGATCGCTCGGGCGCTGGTGCTAGAGCCTTCGATCATCCTGTTGGATGAACCCTTCGCAGGTGTTGATCCGATTGCTGTCGCAGATATCCAGGAGACAGTCCGGCAGCTTGCACGACGCAACATTGGGGTGTTGATCACGGATCACAACGTCCGAGAGACTTTTAGCATCATTGATCGGGGCTATATTATGAACGAGGGTACTCTCTTGGTCAGCGGAACACCGGAGGAATTGTCGAAAGATGAGCAAGCAAGGAAGGTTTATCTGGGCGAGTCTTTCGCTTTCTGAGAGCAAATTGAGCGGATTTCACATTTTCATCTAGCAATTTAAATGCCAATCAAGTAAGGTATTATTTACTTTTGGAAAAAGCTCGCCAAAACCAACCGGATTGTTGGTAACATCCCCTCAATTTCCCAGCCGAGACGTCCTATGGCCATGCATATGAAGCTGCAAATGAAGATGACGCAGCAGCTCATCATGACCCCGCAGCTCCAGCAAGCAATCAAGTTATTGCAGTTGTCACGCGCCGAACTGGAAGAACTGATTGAACAGTCGCTCGTTGAAAACCCTGTGTTGGAAGAGTCGATGGACATCGACACTTATCCCAGCGAGGAACAACGCGACATGACGACCGAACAGACCGAAGTGCCGGTCAGCGAAGAGACCTACGAAACAGCTCGAGAAGAAGATAAAGAGGAAACAACTGCCCAGGAAGAGGTAGATTGGCAGCAGTATGTGGAGCAGGTCGATCAGTACGGTCAGTACCAGGACCGACGAATCCGTAGTGGTGGCGACGATGATGAGCTTCCTTCTTTAGAAGCCACGTTAGCCCAGGACGAATCGCTGCAGGACCATCTGTTATGGCAAGTGGGTCTGTTGCGCATGAGTAAGTTGGAGGTTGAAGTTGCTCACTACTTGGCTGGTAACATTGCCGACAATGGCTACCTGGTCACAAGCATCCGAGAAATTTTAGAAGGCAATCCAGAATTGCAGGATCGAATTTTGGAAGTGCTGGGCAGTGATGAAATCACAGTCGAGCGTGAGATGGATGATTACTGGATGGACCTGCGTTATCAGCAGGAAAAAGCAGCGATGGGCGACGGTAAACGAAAGTCTCGCCGAGGAAAGAACTTACCTCCACCACCGGTTTTTGAGGAAGAAGAGTTGGAGGAAGATCTGGAAAGCAAGGTACAGGTTTCACCCAGAGCTGCAGCTTTCGTGGAAGAGGTGCTTTTTCAGATTCAGACTTTTGATCCCAATGGAGTAGGAGCCCGCAGTTTGCAGGAATGTCTACTGATCCAGTTGCGCTTGCTGGGTCGAAGTGATGAGCTGTGCTATCGAATCGTTGAGCAAGACATGGAGCTACTGGAATGCAAGGATCTGAAAAGGATTGCGCGTCGTCAGAAACAGGACCTGGAGCGAGTGTTGGAGGCCTACCGTGAAATCATGGCACTTGAACCCAAGCCTGGACGCTCTTTCACCCCTCCCCCTTCCCACCACTATATCATCCCCGATGTCTTCATTTACCAAGTTAACAACGAATACAAGGTAGCTCTCAACGCTCATGGTATGCCGCGGTTGCGAATCAGCAACTACTACCGGGAGCTTGTAGACAACATGGAGGAAGACGGTAACTTGACGAAGGAGTATATCCAAGAGAAAATTAAAGCGGGCCAGTGGTTGATGAAGAGCATTGAGCAGCGGCAGAAGACGATCTACAAGGTGACTAAGAGTATTCTGCGCTTCCAGCGAAGTTTCTTCGAAAAAGGCATCCACTACCTCAAACCTCTGGTACTCAAGGATGTAGCAGAAGACATTGATGTGCACGAATCAACAGTTAGTCGCATCACGACCAACAAGTATGTGCATACGCCACAGGGTATCTTTGAACTGAAATATTTTTTTACCAGCGGTATTGATCAGGAGCAGGGCGAAGCCGTCTCTTCCAAGCGGATCAAAGACATGATCCAGCAGATGGTTCAGAACGAAAACGTGCGTTCCCCCTATACAGACCTGCAGATTGCAGATATTCTGCAGAAACGAAGTTCCATCAAGGTCGCACGCCGTACGGTTGCCAAGTATCGGGAGGCACTCAACATCCTGCCTTCTAATAAACGCAAACAATTGTTCTGAGAAAATAGTTATGGGTATTTTCAATCGTTTCGTCAACGTCCTGCGCGCGAACACGAACGCTGCGCTGGACAAGGCTGAAGATCCGGAGTTGATGCTGACGCAGATGATCAGCGACCTGGAAACCCAAAAGAGGGAGGCCAAGCAGCGAATGACCGAAGCACTGGCCCTTCAAAAACGCTTTGAGCGTCAAACTGAGCAGGAAGAAGCAGAGGCGCAGAAGTGGGAAGATAAGGCAGTACTGGCCGTACAGAAGGGCAAAGATGATTTGGCGAAAGATGCTCTGATGCGCAAGAAAGACCATGCTCGTCGTTCCGCAGAGTTTCAGCAGCAGCTTGCTTCGCATGCTCGCAACTCGGATTTACTCCGGGATGGCTACCAGCAGCTGGAAGATAAGATCGAAGAGATCAAACGTAAGAAGAGCCTGCTCGTTGCCAAGCAGAAGCAAGCAGAAGCGCAAGAGCAGATCTATCAAACCATTGAGGGTCTTGGAGATAATGTCGGTGCAATGGAGGCAATTGACCGAGCAGAAGAAAAGATTGAGCAGATGTCAGCGCGGGCGGAGGCGTATCAGGAGTTGAGCCTGGAAGATGGTCGCGAAAGCTTGGACAAAAAATTCAAGGAACTGGAGCACGAATCTCCGGATATGGATGACGAGCTCATGGCCCTTAAGCAACGAGCCCTACCGGATGCTCAGAAAAAACTTCCTGAGTCCACAACTGCTCTAGAGACCCCAACTGAAGATGAAGACAAACCGACCATTCCTCCAGTCAGCAACATCGGCATGTTTGGTAAAATGAAGTAACTTTTTTCGAGTCGACGTTTAGTCCCTACGCCGTGGTGGCTGACGTCAACGCCGGCCTTCCTCTCGTCGAGTCACTGGGAGATTTCCGCAGCAACGGCATGCCCAGTGCAACTTCCTGATTCATCAACAGTGGTCTTAAGATTGGAACCGAACTCAGGGGCACTTCTTGATCGCACTGTGTTAGGCACGCAACGATCCGCTCTCGGGTTGATTCATCCAGAAACAAGCTACGTAACTTTACCCACTCCGTACTCTCCCAATCCAGCTCTTAGGAAGGTGCCTCTTCTTTGCGCATAAGGATAATCCCGATCTGAAGAATATTCATCCATGAAGCATGTTGGGTTGTTCAATTCAGTTATGACAAAAGCGTTGATGCACTGAAGGGAGACACACCCAGCTTGTCAGCACTGCTACTACAACAACAAAAAATTGTTATGTTTAGGGCGATTTGCTGACCCTTTGAAGTTGCATCTGCAATTGT
>DPLM01000159.1:0-3270 GCA_003541985.1 Deltaproteobacteria bacterium
GATTAAGGTTCCTGTACTGCAAGCTTACATGCTGCAGCGTTTCCGGGGAGAAATCAAACATAACAGACAGCACCAAAGAGCACTCAGCAAAATGATCCGCTTCAGCAGCAATTCTGACACAAACAAGGTGATGCGGTGGCTTGGTGGACCAAAAAAAGTTAATCAGATCTTGGCTGATACTAGACTATACAACGAAATGAAGGTTGTTGAATACATTCCACGCTACGGTAGGACTTACCTAAATAAAGTTTCTGTTGAAGACTTGAACCGCTTGATGCTGACACTCTGGTCTGATCAACCATTGGGACCTAAATTTAGTAGGGTCGAAAATGAAATGGCAGCAGAAGAGATTCTTTACATGATGGGTCAACCAAACGGACCGCGCGCGCGCGATCGGTTAAAAGATGGCACGTGCTTTGCGCGAAATAAAAACGTCAAGGTGTGGGACAAGACTGGCTTCGTGAAGGGGGTTAACGGTAACATTGGCATTGTACAAATTGATACACCTGAAGGACCAAAAAGCTACACTGTGGTGATGGCAATGGAGCGAGCAAACTACAAGAGCATTTCCGGGAACGCAAATGGATGGTCCTTTAATTTAAGCCAACACATGCGTCGTATCTCGGAATTGGTCTACACCTACATGTCGATTCAATACCATCGTTATAATGAGTGTAAGCAGACAGACAGGCTCGTCTATCATGCATCTCAGGCATTGGAGCGGCCTGAAGTTGTCAAGGCATCACTTTAAGAGACTTATGCTTGATCCTGAATTTGTAAAAATTCTGGTCTGTCCCGATAACAGAACCCCAGTTCGAGAAGCCTCTTTGGAAGAAATCTCTGATTTAAATCAAAAGATTGAGGAAGGTTCTCTACAAAATATCGGCGGTCGTAAAATTAATGACAAGCTTGATGCAGGATTGATCCGGGAAGCTGGCGATCGGCTATATCCCGTCAGAAAGAACATCCCCGTTATGTTGATTGAGGAAGCGATTCAACTTTGAGTAAGTTTTTTTCTTTAGGCTTCCACAATGACGTAAGCCAGAAGAAAAGCGATTGCCCAAAAAACTGGAAAAGACTTTAAAGCTGACTGGATCATTTGTTTCAGATAAATCATTGAGTCTTCAAATGTAAAAACTCTCCGCGGATCTCGATCATAGATTATCAGCCACCAAAAACAGAAAACCCCTAATACCGCGGCAATCTCGATTTCATAATCACCCAGCATTTTTCCTCACTCTTCCCCATTATGGGTTGCCTATTCCCTTATTGTTCATTTCGATATAATGTAATTTCATATGTTTAAATTCAACATCATTTTGATTCAGTTACCGAAGTTATGCTTCTGTTCCTGCGTCGTCAAGGAAATGTTTTATTTTCGCATATTCTTTTCCTACTCCAATCCAAAAACTTATGTACGAGGATTTTAAGCCACCTACCCTACTTTTCTCAGTGAAACCAACATTATATTTAAAACTTTCATTACAAGCCTTGTGTTTTCTGCATATTGAAGTTCACTATTGATTCAAAAACTTCAAAACTTTAAGTATCTAGATTCTAAACTCTATGTTCAGATCACCCTTACAGTTGCCAATGCCTGCAAGGAAAAAGTCTACGATGCCGCGATCATGATGAACACTGAGGACTAACCACGTTTGCCAGTAATCCAATGGCTCCCTCCAAGACCTTAAAGTTGCACATGTGAAATCATACACTTCGCAATCACTCAATTAGCAACTGGGAATATAGACACTTAAACGACTCAGGCTTTAGCCTACGCAGATGGAATTGTTCTTGTCCACACCAGGGCGGTTACCGTTCAACTCGGGACGCTTTCTGGGGTGGGTTGTTTCGGAAGAACCCTTAAATATTACTGAGCAGTGGCACCTAGGCTAGGATTGATGTAATTGAGGATGATTTTGAATTTTTGAAGTGATAGGGAAGTTTTTTTGCTTTTAAAGAGCTGTGAGTAATTCCATCTGGTCAAACAGAAAAAGTTGACTTGACCCCTGCCATGAGAAGTCCTAGCTGTTGGCGAGTGGCTTTGTTGCCTTCAACTTCCCCAATGATGGAGCCCCGATACATCACCACAATTCGGTCGGAGAGAGCAAGAATTTCATCTAATTCAGAGCTAACAAGCAATCCCGCCACCCCCTCATCCCGCTTGGCAACAATTTGCTGATGAATAAACTCAATCGAGCCAACGTCGATGCCACGCGTCGGCTGTGCAGCGATGAGAAGTTTAATTGGTCGACTCAACTCCCGAGCAATTACCATTTTTTGCTGATTCCCCCCTGACAAACTTCCACCTTGCGTATGCACCGAGGGAGTCCGGACATCAAACTTATCGACCAGCTTTTCTGCATTTTGTTCAATAGCTTCCTGCTGAACGTTTACACCACTTGCAAAGGGTGGCTTGTAGTAAGAATTTAATACCAAGTTATTTGCCACTGAATATCCTGCAACCATTCCAAAGGCATGTCGGTCCTCAGGTACATGACAGATGCTACCCTGATCGGTAATTTCTCTCGGACTAGAATTCGTAAATTCTTGTCCTCCAATTAGCAATGTTCCCTGATCCAGCCCCCTCAATCCTGTAATTACCTCCACCAACTCGGTTTGTCCGTTCCCCTGGACACCAGCAACGCCAACAATCTCACCAGTATGGACCTGCAGATCTACATTCTGGAGGCAAATTTCACCTAGGTCATCTCGAGCTTCTAATCGTTTTACTTGCAGGATTGGCTTGCCGGGCTTTGCATTGTGTTTATCAACTTGCAGCATGACTTCCCGGCCAACCATCATTGAAGCCAATTTAGGCTCTGTTGCGCTACTAGGAGTAGCTTCTCCAACAACTTTACCACGTCGCAAAACAGATATTCGGTCCGCAATCCTGAGGACTTCCTTCAACTTGTGTGTAATAAAAATTATGGATTTTTCCTGTTTTCGAAGCAAATCCATCACTGAGAAGAGCCCTTCAATTTCTTGAGGAGTCAAAACAGCAGTGGGTTCATCAAGGATCAAAATATCAGCTTCACGATAAAGTGCCTTGATGATTTCTACGCGCTGCCTTACGCCAACAGGCAAATCCTCAACTAGAGCAAAGGGATCAACTTCCAATTGATAATCCTGGGAAAGCTGCTGAATGCGCTGGGAGACGCTTTCCCGATCCAACAGGCCTTGCCGTATACTCTCACTGCCAAGCATAACATTTTCGACCACTGTCATCACTGGGACCAATTGGAAGTGTTGGTGAACCATCCCGATGCC
>DPLM01000159.1:3607-8678 GCA_003541985.1 Deltaproteobacteria bacterium
ATGCCCAGATCAATCGCGTCTCTAGGTGAATGCATTCTAACAGATTGACCTCTTACCAGAATTTCTCCTGCTGAAGGCTGATAAAGTCCATAGATGATGTTCATTAGAGTGGACTTACCGGCTCCATTCTCCCCCAAAAGGGCTAGAATTTCTCCAGATTTCAAGCGTAAGTTAACACCCTCGTTGGCCACAACTCCTGGAAAGTATTTACTGATCTGGCGAGCTTCCAGAACTTCTGATTCACTCACTTGTTACCCTCAGTATCGTAGGACTTCCCAATGGCCGCTGGTGGACGTACACGACCCACAAGACCAGATACCGCCACAATTGTCACTATGTAGGGTAACATTGAAACAAACTGCCGTGGTATGGTCGTCACCCCAGCAAGTAAGAATTCATTCTGCAGTGCCTGAGTGTATCCAAACAGTGTTGCAGCCCCCAAAGCCCCAAAAGGTGTCCAGTTGCCAAAAATCATAGCTGCTAGCGAAATAAATCCACGTCCTGCAGTCATTCCTTCCTGAAATTGCCCGACCGCCTCTAAAACCAGAAACCCCCCAGCTAGTCCTGCCAGCATCCCACCCAACATTGTGTTAAAGTATCGCTGCCGATTGACATTGATACCTTCAGTGTCTGCTGCTCTTGGATGCTCACCTACTGCTCGTGTTCGTAGTCCCCAGCGTGTGTGAAAAATCGCGATATGTACAATTAAGACCAACAGCAAAGCTACATAAGTGATAGGCGCATTGTTGAATATGACAGGGCCAATAACTGGAATTTCAGAAAGGAGTGGAATTGGAATTGGTGTAAATTTTCCAGCTGAAATTGCATCACGATCGTAAAGATAGGAAGAAAGCCCTGCCGCTAAAATAATGATAACGGTTCCTGAGATGATCTGATCCATTCGAAAACGTATCGAGAATAGTCCATGCAGCAATCCCATCAGTCCACCCACTCCCAACGCCACAAGAACACTGAAGAGGAGACTTGCGTAAAGGGGCCAATCATTCGTAGAAGATTTTGCGACAAATCCAGCAAAAGCTCCGGCAAGCATCATTCCCTCAATACCAATATTGATGATACCAGAGCGCTCACAGAGTATTCCACTCAATGCTCCCAAAACCAGAGGTATGGCTGCACGGAGAGTGAAGTTCAGGGCGCTGACTCCGAAAAAAACTCTCATCCATGGATTCTCTCCCAGAATCGTGATTTCTACCAAAATCGCCATTACAATCATTATCAGAGCTAAACTCACTGAGATTTTTGCGGTCCTTGACCAAAAAGTCATTTCAAGAACCTCCCCAGCTTGTGTTCAATTTTGTAGCATGTTTCTCATCATCACTGGATCGCAGCCGGAATAGGGCCTTTATGATCAATGGGGCAGCAACAAATGCCAAAACTAGCGCTTGGATAACCTGAATAATATCTGCGGCAACACCTGATTCAAATTGCATCTTCGCCGCTCCAGCATCTAAAGCACCAATTAGAAAAGACGCAATGACCACTCCAAAAGGATGTGTTTGACCGAGTAGTGCGACCGTTATTCCGTCAAATCCGACCTGTCCACCAAATTCTGGGGCAAATTTATGGTTCAAACCCAGTGCCTCTATTGTGCCTGCCAACCCGGCAAGAGCCCCAGCAAGACCCATTGTCAGCACAACAGTTTTTTCCACGCGAATTCCTGCATATCTAGCAGCTTTTGGATTTTGTCCGACAGTTCGGATTTCAAATCCGATCGTAGTCTTGTAAATTAACCACCAGACAACTACTACAGCAATCAAGGCCAGAAACACCCCGTAATGAACACGATAGGGTGGACCAAAAAGCCATGGAATTTGTGCTGAATCGAAAACATCAGGGGTCTCGGAAATTGCTCTCGCAGTCCGATCCCAAAGTGGACCAGGAGTTTGTCCCTGAGTTCCCCCGGCGTATACTGTCCAACCAGCAAAAAGTGATGCTAGGTAATTCATCATGATTGTAACGATGACTTCATGAGCTCCGGTCGTCACTTTCAATAGACCAGGAATCGCGCCCCAAATCATTCCTCCTAGCATCCCACTCAAAATTGCCAATGGGAGATGGATGATCATTGGAAGCCCTTCAAAATGTATCCCGATGGCTACCGAGCAAACAGAACCCATCACAAACTGTCCAGACGCCCCAATATTAAAGAGTCCGGCTTTGAAAGCGACAGCCACAGAAAGCCCTGTGAGGATAAAGGGAATCATCTTTCGGATGGTCACACTCCAAGCACGCCCACTTCCAAAAGCTCCTTGGAAAAGGCCCTGATATGCTAGAATCGGATCATCTCCGAAAGCCAACATCACCACTGCTCCAGCTGCAAGAGCTGTCAGCAGAGCAAGGAATGGGATCAGGAAGACACCAAGGAAGAATTGCTTTTGAGTAACGTTGGGTTTGTTGGAATTTGCCTGTGCCATGAAAAGGTTGAGGCATTTAGAGGAGGGAGACCGGAGGTGTTTGCTTCCAAACACCTCAGAGAAGACTTAAGAATTTACAAAATTAGTTGCCGTAACCTGTTTTGATAATGCCGCTGTCCAGTCCAGCTTTTGCGGCTTTCAACAAGTTCTTCAGGGGCTGTGGAACAGCCCCATCGAAATCATGGAATGGGGCTAATCCGGCTGCACCGAAAACATTACCACCCTCGAAGGTGCCTGCTTGTGCTTGTCCAATCAGATCAGCAACAGCGGGTGTGATTAGCTTCATTGCACTGGAGATCAAGCAAGGATGTGCTGCTGGCACAGTAAACCATTGATCAGCATCTACGCCGATGCAGTACATTCCTTTTTGTGAAGCCACTTCCTGCAGGGCACCATTACCTGTCAGGCCACCCGCACCGAATATTACATCGGCACCCTGGTCCATTGCCTGCTTGGCTGTTGCGGCACCCCACTCTGGGTCAACAAAGGCCTGGCTAATTTCACCTGGATGATAAGTAGAGATAACTTTAATTTTTGGATTCACTGATTTAGCACCTGCGATATAACCCTCATTAAATGCGACAACAGGAGGAATCAGATCTGTTCCAAGGACTGCTGCGATAGTTCCACTCTTCGTCATTCCAGCTGCCAACACGCCAGCCAAAAATCCAGATTGATCCTCATGGAAGATCAAACCAGCCAAGTTGGGAAGTGTCTCACCTTGGAATTGGTCAACACCGATGAACAATGTATCTGGATTTTCCTTGGCAGCTTTAACGGTTGCATCACCAAGCGCGAAACCGACCGTGACAATGACCTGGTATTCTGCCTCAATGAATTGAGCCAAATTGTCTGCATAATCCTTGGCGTCTTGAGTTTCAATGTACTTGATGTCTCGGTCTCCTAAACCAAGATTGGATTTGGCCAACTCAACACCTTCCCAAGCAGATTGATTAAAGCTGCGATCATTGACTCGTCCAACATCGGTCACCAACCCAACTTTGATAGGGGCCGCTGGAAGAGATGTGACAGCTAAAAGTAGAAATACGCTGCTCAACCATAGCAATGATAACCAAGATATTCGTTGCGTGGGCATGGGGGCTCCTCAGAAATGGAGAGTTGAATTTTATGGACAAAAGTTATGTTAGATTGAACTGATGAATGCTAACTAACTTTATCAAAAGTAAAGAAAATTAGTCTTCTTCTACATCTTGGTCAAGGGCAATCCGGTCGTAAACGCAATTTGATAGGGTATTTCTATTTGGCGTTTCAGCAATAACACATGCTTTTTGGATAGTCAAAATTGCTTGGTCTGCTTCAGAATTTGTACGTGCGTGAACCAGCGCAATTGGTTGTTGCTGGCTTACGTAATCATTGAGTTCAACAAAATTTTCGAATCCAACCGCATAATCAATTTTCTGGTCGGCACGGATTCTTCCCCCCCCTAAATTGACTAAGGCTAGTCCAATTTGCCTTGCATCCATTTTCACAATGTAACCACTTTGTTTAGGCATCACTGGAACAACCACTGCGGCTTTTTCTAAATGATGGTCACTGTGCTCAATAAGATCAGTTGGCCCTCCTAGAGCCTGAACCATTTTTGCAAAATACTCAGCTGCTGAACCGTCTTCCCGAGCATTCCTGATTCTAACCCTACCATCCTGAGCAGAGTCAACGATGCCACCGATAAATAGTAGTTCTCCTCCAAGAGAAACGGTTACCTGATCAAGTCGAGGGTCCACTTTTTCGTTTCTTAGATATCTGATGGTTTCCAAAACTTCCAAGCCATTCCCCACATTTAAACCAAGAACTTGATTCATATCTGTCAGTAATGCTGAGGCTTTTACTCCATTCTCATCCGCAACGGCAACTATGTTTTTAGCCAATTCAATTGACTGATCTTGGGTTGCCATGAATGCACCGGAACCTGTTTTGACATCCATTACCAAAGCATCCAATCCAGCAGCAAGTTTCTTGGAAAGTATTGAAGCAGTAATTAGAGGAATGCTCTCCACTGTGGCAGTGACATCTCGGATTGCGTAAAGACGGCGATCTGCAGGAGCTAATTCTGCAGTTTGTCCAATGATGGCCACGCCCACATCTTTGACAACTTTCCTCAATTTTACCAAATCAGGTGTAGTCTTATATCCGGGAATCGAATCTAGCTTATCAAGTGTTCCCCCCGTATGGCCAAGTCCACGGCCAGAGATCATCGGTACATACCCTCCACATGCAGCTACCATAGGGCCAAGCATTAAGCTCACTTTATCCCCAATACCACCCGTTGAGTGTTTGTCCAGAACTGGCCCATTGAGATCCAGGTTCTTCCAGTTGAGTGTATCTCCCGAATTCATCATCGCCCACGTTAATCCCGCACATTCTTTTGGGTTCATACCCTGAAAATAAATTGCCATTGCAAAGGCAGCAACCTGGCCTTCACTCAGCTGACCAGAGGTCATTCCTCCTACCAAGAATTCAATTTCTGTAATTGTCAGTTCCAGTCCATCACGTTTCTTCCGAATCAACTCCTGTGGAATCATCTTGTATCCTAATAATTTTTCAGGAAGTTTTTCATAAGCTTTGTCATCCGCGGACCCGCCAAAGCAGCTTGCTCAAATGTGTGAGTATGACTCAAT
>DPLM01000091.1 GCA_003541985.1 Deltaproteobacteria bacterium
ACATATTCCGGGGCATGCAATTATTTCATGGGTGCGAACATGGATGACGGAAGCTGCGATTATGAATCTTGTGTAATTTCCGGTTGTACATATGAATCAGCACTAAATTATTCCCCTGATGCCACCGAAGACGATGGCTCATGTGAATTTAGTAGCTGTTTGGCTGATTTGAATTCTGACGGAATCGTTGGTACCCAAGACTTACTCATGTTCTTGAGTGAATTTGGATTCTCTTGTAACTAAGCAATTGAACACACGACCTCTCAAAGTTGTCAGTGTAGTCTATTGTCATAACTGATTTTTTAATGTTCCGCATTTTATCTCAAGGTGCCTCGGTGCCTTCGCAAATTGTTATGTTCTTCATCGGCTTGACTGCATTCAACATAGTTGAGGCTCAAACCGATAATGAGGGATTATCAAGTCGTTCATTTTGGAAGAATCAGCCCTCACTTGAAGATGTCATGAATCAGGTCGATCTTGGTGACGATCCGTCAGCCTTGGGGCCTTATGATTTTGACCCTTTGAGTTGGGCTCTTATAGAAGAAGCCTCGCCCGATATTTTGGATTACTTATTGAGTTTCGAGGGTAATACGGTCAACAAACTAACTCACGACGCAAGAACTTATGTGTTTTGGGCTGCTTACCGAAATAATCAGGCTTTTATGAAAAAGCTAAAAAGTATGGGTGCCGATTTCGGAATTGTAGATGAGCATGGTTACTCACTTTTGAATTTTGCTGCTGTGACGGGCCAAATGGATCCCGTTTTATATGATTTGATTATTGGTGAGGGAGCAGAACCGGACCAAGAAGTCAACAACAATGGAGCAAATGCATTGTTACTCGTTTCTTCGCATATAGAGGATATGCGCCTAATTGATTACTTCGGGCAGTTTGGATTGGAAATGAACGACACGGATTCGGATGGTTCAAATGGCTTTCTATATGCGTGTAAGGGCGGAAACGTTGAATTCCTGAATCTTCTAATCGAACAGGGAATGTCAGCTCAATTTCAAAATTCAAAAGGACAGACTGCTGTTCACTTCGCAGCAATGGGGACCCGGGGAAATAACATTGAAGTTGAAGTTTTTGAATTTTTAAAAGAGCAAGGAGTTGATCTTGATTTCGCAGACGAAAAAGGAACAACTGCGTTGATGATACTTTGTCAAAAAAGGAATGATAATGGCCCAATTTTGCAATACATGATACAGGAATCGTCTGATCTTCACCTGCAAGATTCTGATGGAAAGACGGCCATGCATCATGCTCTTGAAGATGGATCCGTAGGTTGTATTGAGGAGTTGATGAATTCGGGATGGAGTATGGAAGGGGCCAAATTCAAAACGGGTAGCCTAATAAATTCCTTGTCTGAAGGCTATAGTCCCAGAAATCATGACGTTTTTGACGAGAAGTTGACTCTTTTGCGTTCAGCGGGAATTTCAGCCAAACAACTGCTTGATGACGGCGAAACGTGGTTTCATGTCGGGGCAAGAAGTCAATCACTCGAGATGCTGAAATTTGCCGCTGTTTTGGGCCTCGATGTTAACCACCAGGATGAAGAAGGCTGTACTGCACTGCACGAAGCATGTATGACGGCTCAGGACATTGATTTATTGAAGTGGCTCGTTTCCATTGGAGCAAGTAAAGATGTGCGTACTTTTTTTGAAGAAACTCCGTACGATTTGGCAAGTGAAAATGAAATGCTTGTTGGAAATGATCTTCAATTTTTGAAAATTAGCCCATGAAATTCTGGCTAAGTGCAATCCTGACATCGGTACTATTCTTTCAGGCAGGAGAGGCTCCCAAGGACAAGCGGGTGCGTTGCATGATTCAAATGAAGAATTACGATGGTGAAGGAGCTTACATTGCGGTTGGTCTTGTTGATGAAAATGGCAAGTATCTGAAGACCCTTCACATCGTTGGTGACGACGATGAGTGGTATTATGAGCTGGAAGAGTGGTGGAAGTTTCACGGAAGAAAGAGAACATCAGTCGACGGCATAACCGGCCCTACAATTGCTGGCGGAGAACGCACCACATTTGTTTTCGATCTTGAATCAGAGGTTCTCAATAAAGGCTACGGGATACGTTTTGAGTCCGGAGTTGAGAACGAAGGGTACTACCCTCGTGAGATTGTAGTGCCGCTTGACGCAGATATACCGAACGAAAAATTAGAATGTGACGGTTTCATTCGTTACGTGAGACTGCTTGCGATTTGATGTTTCAGTCGGTCTGGCTTCGAAGGATACATAGGTTTTTGGCTGTTTGGGTGTCCGTCGCATTCGTTTTGGTCATCGTAACTGGAACGATTCTGGCTTGGTATGCAACGGGCTGCAATATCGGAGCCCAAGGAAATGCTTCCTTGATGAACTCGACGAGCATTTCAGATCTGATGATTTCGTTTCAGGATCAGTTCGATTTTATCGATGCGATTGAATTTGATGAATGTGGTCATGTATTTGTCAGAGGTGAACACGTCGATTACGCTTATGGCACGTGGGAATGGGATATCCAATTAGAAAATGTGATTGGCGAGCGTCAACGTGCTGCGAGTGTCGTGCAATGGGCCTCTATCTTACATCGATCATTTTTCTTGGGAACCTTGGGTCGAGTTTGGGCAGCTGTTAGTACTGTGCTCTTCTTAGTCCTGACGCTTACGGGACTATTGCTATGGTTGAAGACTCACGGGTTTAAGCTTAAATCATCAAACATTTTGCATGTGGATACTGGACTGGTCCTTTTCATCCCATTGTGCATTCTGAGCCTGACAGGATTAAGTATGTCGGCCACGCATTTCGGTTTGTGGAAGTTCAAGAGTACGGAGTTTACTTCGCAGGTTCCAGATGAAATTGAGGTGAAAGACTTTAAAGAATTTGAAATCTTTCAAGCGCATGCACTTGCAGAAATCCAGTCCATTGATTTTCCGTTTGCATTTGATGAGGAGGAATGGTTCCAGGTGCGTTTTCGAAATGGAATAGAGGTGAGCATCAATGCATTGAAAGGAATTGAAATGGGAGAAATTCGTCCTAATGCGAAATCTTCTCTGTTGAAGTGGATGGCAGATGTTCACACGGGTTATAAGGGCTTGGGTTGGTCTCTATTGTGGCTATTCAGTGGACTAGCATCGTGTCTCGCGATTTGGACAGGGCTTCAAATTTGGTATCGGAAAAAGTCCCAAATCCGAGCTGCAAGTTTCGAGGAGATTTCAAGTTTTGATGTCGCATTAGTTGTTGCTTCGCAGGGCGGAACAACATGGAAATTTGCGGATGAATTCAAAGAGGCCTTAGGTCTGGCCGGATATAATGCTCGAGTTTTCGAATTTGAAAAGTTTTCACCTGATGCCATTCAGGGCAATGTTGTTTTCATGGTCGCTACCTATGGTCGAGGTGCTGCCCCTGAACACTTATGGAACTGGCGAAATCAAATTGAAGGCTGGATAAGTTTTCCTGAAAATTCGAAAGTATCTGTAATAGGTTTTGGAGATCGCAAATACGAGCGATTTGCTCAATTCGGAAAAGACTTGGCAGAGGCACTGGTTGCCAAAATAGATAAGGAAGCTTTGGTTACATCTCATAGTGTGAATTCTCAAAATTGGGCGGAGTTTCAAATTTGTGTCGACCGCGTTTGCAAGGAATTTGCCTTACCAAAGTGTTCAGTGAATCCGCAAGTCATGGCTGACGAAAAATCCTTCCCAATTACGCTCCAAGTGCACCACGTAAGCGGAACAGATTCCCTGTTTTGGATTCAATTTGTACAGGTGGGGAATCCTTCCAAAAAGGCTAAGTCCGGCGATTTAATCGCGTTGGAGTCTCCGGGGTCGAATTCTGAACGATATTATTCTTTATCTGTTCAGCCTGATGGAACTTATGGAATTTGTGTTCGATTAGTTGAGGGCGGTAAATGCTCGACCTGGCTGTCCAAACTTCAAATTGGAAGCATCGTTTACGGGAGGGTTCAGATCAACTACCATTTCCATTTAATGGACACAGACGAAAATTTGATTTTCGTTGCCAATGGATCCGGAATTGGCCCATTATTTGGTATGATTGCTTCATTACCAGACAACCAAAATGCCACGATACTGTGGGGTGTACGAGACGAAAATGAGGCTTTATTTGCTGAAACCATGTTCCATGATGCCAGAAATCGAGGAGCACTTAAATGTACCTGTCTGGCATTTTCGACGCAGCCGCGAGATGGTATAAAATATGTTCAAGATTTCTTTACTTCGAAGGATAAGCAGCTCGAATCATGGACTGATTCAACAACAAGATTCATTATTTGTGGAAGTGATGATATGCTA
>DPLM01000243.1:0-317 GCA_003541985.1 Deltaproteobacteria bacterium
AGAATACAGGACGGCCTTGGGCAAGTCGGCTTTCGAAAAATCTATACCAAACAACTCGCCTCTAGGACAAACCTTGGTCTCCAGAAGTTGACACAAGTGCTCCGGATCGTGGTGTTTCATTTTGTGTTTACATCTTTCAGTTGGAACAACTCAGATCACGAACAGAAAAATTAAACAAACCAAGTCCACTACGGCCAGGACCAGTAGAATCGGCAGGTATTTTTTGATGGTCGGATGAAGCATTGGGCTCAATGGAATTCGGCCATGTTTTTCCAGGCTTCCCGCAATTTTTCCATGTTAAAGCCCGGTTGTTGGCT
>DPLM01000243.1:707-2544 GCA_003541985.1 Deltaproteobacteria bacterium
TGAATTCCGTCTTGGGGAACAACCACCGCACCGTGCATATCTGCATGAATCAAATCTCTGTCCTCGACATCCATACCATGGACGGTCACAGACTGCCCCCAGTCCACAAGGTGCACCCAAGCATGTGATGGATTAACCATTCCGGCCAGCATTTGAAACTTGTCCTGAGCATCTGGAATATCTCGAACACAACCATTGGTAATGACTCCCAAGCAGCCAAGGCCATAGTGCAGATTGCTATTCACCTCCCCCCAAAACGAACCGTAGCCCGGCATCTCGTCTAGATCCTGGATCACAGAAATACTCGGCACAGGGCCTCCTTCAGCCACATAGCTGTAGTAACTATCTCGGTTCCAGGCATCTGTAGGTTGATGCATTGCTCGTAATCTGGCAGTTCGTGCATACCCCACGATAGAAGGCAAAGAGGGACGCGAGCAGGTAAATGGGCGAATCGTGAAGCCCCGGTTTCTTCGATTTGGATACACGGCCTCAATCGCATTACAAACCGTGGGGGTATCCAATGCTTTCAAGGCTTGAAGCGATTGCTCATTTGATTGTGTCATTTTTCTAGTGCTCATTTAATGGTTATTAAGAAGTGATCTTCTGAGAGGAAACGAATGTAACCAACAATTTTTACCACTATTTATTTAGATCAACCGTAGTCATTTTGTCAGCAAAGAACGCCCGTTGGATACCACGTACGCTCTCGCCTCCATCCACAACAATATTCGAACCTACACTGTAATTGCCAGCATCAGAAGCTAGAAAAATAGCTGCTCCTGCAATATTCCCTTTCTCACCAACTCGTTTGCCTGGTATGTAATTTCGCATCTCTTCGGTATAGTCCCGAGCAATTCGGTTTAAATCTGTAGGGAAATCTCCCGGAGAAATCGTGTTGATATATATGCCTTCCCAAGCCAAGCTGTCCCCAAGATGTTTACCCAGTTGAATCAACCCCGCCTTACTGACACCATAGGCAAAATTATAGTGAGGATTGATCTTCCCACAGCCATCAATCGAAGCAATGTTGATTACTTTTTTCGGAGTTTCTGGAGAACAATCCACTCGCAAATAAGGAAGAAAAGCCTTGATCAGAAAATAGATAGATTTGATGTTGAGATCCATGACCCAATCCCAATCCGATTCAGTCACATCATCCAATGCCTTGCCACCATCGGAGATGCCAGCATTATTGACAAGAATATCGAGTCGAGATTCTCGCTCGGCAAACTGGGACACAAATTGTTTGATCCCGGCTAGGTCTTTCAAATCTGCAGAAATGACCTCACACTCCCCTAGCTTAGAAAATTCCGCTTGCTTCGCCTTTAGTTGCTCTGAATTGCGGGCCACCAGGTACACCTTAGCACCAAAGTTTAGGAATCCTTCGGCAATCATAGCCCCGATTCCCATTGAGCTGCCGGTGACCACAGCCACCTTGTTCCGCAAAGAGAACATATCTTTCATCCTGAACCTCTCAAAAATTGAATTTGTTGTGAATTCTGACTATCTCAAGCAGATCAATGACTTAGAATCCTTAAACTAGCTACTACAGACTGTCCAGTAATTTGTTGTTTCTCTGCCTTTAAAAAGTTTAAAGCTCAAAGGTAAATCAAAGATTTCAGTCCAACGCTAGATGGCTCACAAGATACGCAACAGAATTCGACTTCAAAAACCCGCACACCAAAAGAGTGCTCAGACCTTTAGAGATATTCCTCATCTACAAAGTCTAACCAAAAGATGAAACCCGAACTTTCCAACCAGCAACTCTTACAATTTCTAACTGAGAAATATGGATCTGAACCGCAATGGACTCCCATCGCCGAGGGAATGGAATCTC
>DPLM01000106.1 GCA_003541985.1 Deltaproteobacteria bacterium
GTTGAGCGTCTGTGCTGTAATGTAGTCGGCATCAGCAGAGGCAAGGAAAACAGCGGCCCCCTCGATGTCATTGGGACTTCCCATACGGCCCAGAGGGACAGCTTCACCGACCAGTCGCTTTTTCTCTCCAATAGGTCGGTTTTCGTAGCGCGCAAAGAGGCCATCGACCGTTGCCCACATCGGAGTATCGATCACTCCAGGGGCAATACCATTAATGTTGATATAATGCGGAGCCATCGCCAATGCTGCTGATTGAGTATAGCTGTAAACAGCGGCCTTAGTTGCACAGTAGTGAGCTACCAGAGCTTCCCCACGTCGACCTGCTTGAGAAGAAAGGTTAACGATCTTACCACGGATGCCTTTCTCAACCATGTGAGCTACAGCTGCTTGCATCATGAAGAACATTCCCTTGACGTTGATGTCAAAGAGCCGATCGTAACTTTCTCGAGAAGACTCCAGTAGTGGAGCCATCTCGAAGATGCCTGCATTATTGAAAAGGATATCAACTTGGCCAAAAGTCGCAGCCGCTGCTTGAATCGTTTGATCGATATCCGCCTGTTTAGTCACATCCGTACTGACCGCCAAGGCACCGCCACCAGTTGCTTGAATTTCCTTCGCGACAGCTTCTGCTAGTGACAGCTTTACATCTGCAACAACACAGCGTGCTCCTTCCTGAGCGTAGCGCAAGGAGACAGCGCGACCAATACCACCGCCACCACCTGTTACAATTGCTGTCTTGCCTGCCAGTTTCATCGAATTGCCTTCCCATTGTTATCAAATTTGTGGACCTTATCTTCCTCTGGACTGAGGTAAACCGTATCTCCATAGTTCAATTGAACTTCTCCATCAGCACGAACAGTCATCGGACTTTGCTGGCCTTCCACGTTTACGTGCAAGAATGTGTCTGAACCCAAGTGTTCCGACACTCCGACTTTACCCGTCCACAGACCTGAAGACGTAGAGATTTGGACGTGCTCAGGACGGACTCCAATCGTTGTTGCATTGTAACGACTAGCTTCTCCACCATTGAGGAAATTCATCTTGGGTGCGCCAATGAAGCCAGCAACAAAGAGGTTATCTGGTGCACGGTAGAGTTCTAGCGGACTACCCACCTGCTCAATGTTGCCATGATCGAGCACCACGATCTTATCAGCCATCGTCATTGCTTCCACCTGATCGTGGGTAACATAGATCATTGTTGTCTTCAGTTGCTGGTGCAATTCCATGATCTCCAACCGCATGTTGATCCGGAGTGCTGCATCCAGATTCGAGAGTGGTTCGTCGAAAAGGAAGGCTTTCGGTTGGCGCACAATCGCTCGACCAATCGCAACACGCTGACGCTGCCCACCAGAAAGCTGGCGAGGCTTACGCTCTAGATACTCACTCAGGTTGAGGATTTTGGCTGCCTCTTGGACCTTTGCAGTGATCTCGCTCTTTGGCATGCCTGCCATTTTCAGTGGAAATCCGATGTTCTCGCGCACACTCATGTGCGGATACAGGGCATAGGACTGAAAAACCATTGCCAATCCGCGCTTGGCGGGCGCAAGGTTGGTCATATCCTGACCATTGAATTCGATCCTGCCCTTGGAAACTTCTTCTAAGCCGGCAATTAGCCGCAACAAGGTGGACTTCCCACTACCAGAAGGACCAACGAATACAACAAATTCTCCTTCATTGACCTCAAGATCTACTGAAGGAATAACTAGTACATCCCCAAACGATTTGGAAACGCCTACTAAATTAATGCTACCCATGTCTTTTTCCCTTATTTGACTGCCCCGAGGGCCAGTCCTTTCACCATTTGCTTCTGGGTCACCCAACCAAGGAACATGATCGGCAGGGTGGCCAGGGTGGAGGCCGCTGAAAGCTTAGCCCAGAACAACCCTTCCGGGCTGGAATAGGAAGAAATGAAGGTTGTTAACGGAGCCGCTTCAAACGCTGTCAGGTTCAGGCTCCAGAAAGAATCATTCCAGATCAACACAATACTCAATGAACTCGTGGAAAAGATCGCTGATTTTGACAACGGAAGCAATATATAAAGAAGAATCTTCAAAATTTCATTGAACTCTTCCATTGACTCCATCAACCGTACCACAGGAGAAGGGATCTCTTGCATCAATTGTAAAAGGTCTTCTCACTTCATCTAGGCAATAGCTACAAGATCCAAGAGTCTAGACAGAGGGACTATGGATTGATTCATCTTCGCTTTGATACGCTTCTGATCTTTTAAGAGTCAATCCAACTTTTTCTGACGAACCACCGCAACCGATGGCTTGGCTAGCGAGGTATTCTCTGAAATTCTTCCTGCAAAGCGGGATAGAGCCGACGATAACGGATCAACAGATCTTGATAGTTCTCAAACAACTCTGATTGAGGCTCCAGAACTTCCGCAATGGGAGGACATGAACAAATTGAAGCTGGATCACCTCCCTCTGCAGCTATTAACCCCAGGCGAGCTGCTCCGAAGGCTGCTCCCAATTCAGCACCACTGTGTCGAATGAGCGGACGCTGCAGCATTGTCGCCAGTATCTGTCCCCAAGCACGACT
>DPLM01000002.1 GCA_003541985.1 Deltaproteobacteria bacterium
GGTCAGTGGGCCAGTGGCCACGAGAACTGCGGCATAGCAATCCAACAGCTTGCCAAGATTCTCAACTTCTTCCCGTAGCAGGTGGATGCTTGAGTGATTTGCCAACTGCTGGTTGATTGATGAAGAGAAGGGTTGACGGTCAATCGCCAAGGCCTGTCCGGCTGGCACGGCAAAGCGTTTTGCGGTCTGAAGGATGAGTGAACCGAACTGATTCAGTTCCGCTTTGAGAAGTCCATGTGCGTTCTCCAGCGAGCGGCTCTTGAAGGAATTGCTACACACCAGTTCGGCACAGTTGCTTGTCTTGTGGGCTGGAGTTGGGCGTTGTGGTCGCATTTCGTAAAGGTCTACTCGCCGACCGAGTTGGGCCAGTTGCCAGGCAGCTTCAGATCCAGCTAGTCCACCGCCAACAATCGCGACTTCACCGCGTTCAGGCATCCGCTACTTCCAAGATTTCGAAGCGCAGAACACTGATACCTTCAACGGCAGCTTCTACTTGATCTCCAACCTCTAGAGGTCCTACTCCGGAGGGGGTACCTGTGAAGACCAGGTCGCCTGCCTGCAGATGGAAGAACTGAGAGAGTGCATTGATGATTTCTGGAACATTCCAGATCAGCTGGTTCAGATCTCCTTGCTGGCGCATTTCACCGTTGACACTGAGCCAAATTGCTCCCCGGCTGGGATGCCCTATTTGTGCAACTTCGTATAGTTCTGAACAAGGCGCGGAGTCATCGAAGGCTTTGCTGGCATCCCAGGGCTGGCCCTTGTCCTTGGCGACTTCCTGCAGATCACGTCGAGTCAGATCGACTCCCACTGCATAGCCATAAACGTAATCCTGGGCTTGCTCGATAGGAATGTTGGTGCCTCCCTTGTCCAAGGCGACAACCAACTCTACCTCGTGATGAAAATTTGCTGTTGCCAGTGGGTATGGGATTTGGGCACCATTGAGTCGTAAGCTAGAAGAAGGCTTGATGAAAAAAATTGGTTTGCCAGCTGGGTCGTTGCCCATCTCCCGTACATGCTCTGCATAGTTGCGGCCGATGCAGAAAATGCGGTGAACAGGAAACCGCTCGGCTCGACCAGCAATTGGCAGCATTGGCAGTTTCCAAAGTGGAAAAATCGTTGGTGGTGTGTCCATGAAAAAATCCTTCAACAACAAGACAGATAGTGAGAAGTGGCTTCAGGCGCTTCGTGTAAACTGGTAGACTTCCTGACCCTGATCGTCGAAGTAGTGTACCGTGGCTTGGGTCGATGTCAGATGCATCCAGGCATAGCCATGACTGAGATGCAGGAATATCTGGTGGGGGTTGGGTTTCTTGGCGGTGTGATTGAGCGGGCTTCCTCCACCACCAGCAACTATCTGGTCAATCTCACCGATCTTGAGGTGTTCCAGCATATGGTTGTGCCCAGATAGAAAGAACTGAGGCCTAGAACGCTTAATCAATAAGCGCTCAAGCCAAGTCACTCCTCGATGTCGTCCACCCGTGGCTAATGGACGATGACCACAAACCAGACGCCAGGGTCGTTCTTTGTGTTTAAATAGTGTCCAGAGCGCACAAAGCGTACAGGAGGTGTTAATGCATTGAATATGAGCGGGACCGGCTACCAGTGAATAATTGACATTCGGCATGCGCCAGCGTTCGCTGCGCTCAGTATAGGCCACCTGAGGTCGCCACTTACCTTGCAGGTCATGGTTGCCAAGGATCGGATAGAAAGGTACCTGCTGGGTATACATCTCCTCAAATTTGTTGATCCACTGCGGATCATCAACACTGGAGACACCATGCTGAATGAAGTTATCTCCCAGCATCAGTACCAAATCACAGCCCAACTCGTCACAAGTGCGGGCACTGGCAGTGGCCACATCTTGCTGATGCTTATCACCGGAACCAGTGTCTCCGAGTAGCAGGATGCGAATTTCCTCTGCCTCAGGCTGTACGTCCCAGCGTCCATCCTGATTTGGATTGGGGTTGAAACAGGCTTTCCTTTCAAGCAGTGGGGCTGTGAAATTCCAGGTTAGAGCCCCAGCGAGGACTCCTGCGAAAAAGGTTATTGCAGACATGCAACACTCAGTTGGAAGCCTCTAGCGGCCGGGCACGAAATTCATAGCGTAGGCGAACCTGCTGGTCATTGGAGTTACCCCACATCAGGCAGTAGATTCGGGACTCCTTGGCTTCAAACGAGCCTTTCAATGTAGCAATGGTTTGCTGTTCAGGGTAGAAGTCTTCTTTGCCAACATGGTAGTGCAGATTGAAGACCAGTGGCTCTGAAGCTTCAAAAGTATAGTCCAGAGATTGACGAGCCTGCAATTGTACACATTTTTCGTAGGCATTGTTGGGCTGTAGGTTGATTGCAATCGATTCTTCCCCAGTCTCACTCAAATTATGGGGAACCGCTACTCCTGGATTCTGGCTCTCATACCAGATGACAAAGAAGTAGAGGAAGGTGCTGGTGGTGACAAAAATGATCAGATAGCGCTTGAATACGTCCATTAGGGTCCTGCCAAGAGCAAGCCGGCTGTATCTGGCCGGGAAATTTCAGAAAATCTGAAGTGAGGTTTTTCAGACAGTAGGGCTGACTGGTGGAGGCAGCAACTGATCGAGAAAGGCCGTTTCTAGATTATCAGACAACCACGTTGCATTACGACGATTTTCATCGATCTTATAGGGAAGCAGGCCCAGTACGCGCAGGTCAAGTCGTTCTTCAAGCATCATCCATTGATGCTGTAGTAGATCAGCGTTTAATTCGTTGGTTGTGTTGTTGAGAAGCAATTGGCAGGAGATCTCAGCCTGCTGAAGTAGGGCTACTGCTTGTAGCGTTTGCTCCATACTCTCACGCCCGATTCCACTAACCCAGAGGATTCTTGCCTGCCATTGTTGCAGTAACTCTAGTCCGCTGTGCTTAGCGGTCCAGAGGCACAACAACTCAGCAAGGCTCTCCATCAACACTACATCAGAGCGTCTTCGTAACAACTCCAAACGCTGACTTAGTACTTTCTCATCGACTTTTACACCGTCTCGTTGTGCTGCCAATAGTGGGGGCAAGTCTTCATTGAACAGGTAGGGATTCAGCAGGCTAATGTGCTCCAACATGTTAGTAGCTTGGTGCAGGCGTTCCCCATCGCTGTCACTGTCCTGAATCTGATACCCGATACCATTGACATCCAGTGGTTTCCAAGCGATCACTTTTCCAAGATGTTGCTGCAGTAGGGAGACCAGGGCCACGGCTACAGAAGTCTTGCCCACTCCTCTGGCGCCAGCTATGCAGAGCAGTGGGGTCACTTCTCTTCAGCGCCAATAAAGACCAGTTCTTCCCGCAGCGAGTCCAACTTGCCGGACTCCTGTGATTTCAGTTCACCCATAATATCCTGAACTGTAAGATAGCGATCCCGCAGCACCACACGTCGGCTTTCCTTGCGAGCTTGTTGACGTTTCGCTTGTTCCAGATATTCAAAAGCGTTGATCGTCTTCCCTTCACGCTGTACTGTAATGGAGCGCACTTCCTCTTCGGGGAACTGTGCATCGCGCGCAGCCTTTAGCAAGACCTCCAGTTCGTTGAGGAAACGTTGTTCGACGCGAGCCGTTTCAGCCTCTTCCTCTGTCATGTTTTGAGCCTGTAGGGAGGGAGGAGCAACGAAGCAACTCAGCAGTAATAATGCGGCAACAAACAAATTTCCACACTTCATCGTGCCTCCTTCGAGTATGGATTGTGCATAAGCGAGTGAACTTATCGTAATGAAACTGTAGGCGAAAATGCCAGTGAATTTCCCGGACCATGCAAGGGATACGCAAGTCATGCCCTCAAACTCATTCCCGCGTCTTCTGTTTCGCTGGACCATCTTCTCGACGATACTGTTCAGTGGCTGTAGTTCTTTCGAAACCCCGACCCCTCGCTCGGCTTTGAATTATTTCCGTGATGGCAATACTGCTTATCAGAAGCGGGACTACCCAACAGCCATCTGGAACTACCGACAGGCTATCGTGTTGGATGATGAAACACCAAGCTTCTATTACAACTTAGGATTGGCCTATTTCAAATCAGGAGACTACGAACAAGCCCTGGATTCTTTTGAGAATGTACTGGAGATGGAACCTGATCAAGCAGACGCCCATTATAACACAGCACTGGTCTATTATCGAATGCGCAACAGTGACAAAGCCAACCGTCACTACAACCGCTACCAGATCCTGATCGAGCAGCAGTCTCCTAAAGATCCAAAATCAGT
>DPLM01000379.1 GCA_003541985.1 Deltaproteobacteria bacterium
GGAGAACTCTAAGACCGGTTGGAAAACGGAAACGGATCAGAAGTTTCTGAAGTGGTTCTGCAAGATAGGCTAGAAAAAGTGCTACAAAAAAAGGGATCAGAATCCCTGAAAGAGTTTGGAGGATAAACCCACAAGCAATTATGAAAAGCCCACCTGCAAAGAATGTTAGTAAGCCAAGAGTGGTCTCGACAGAAGAGGGTAGTTTACTTTTCATGTAACATATTCAGGGTGCAGTTCCACTCCAGAATTAATTATTTTGTGCATTTTATTTCGCCAGATGATGCCTTCCGAAGCCCAGCGAATCAATACCTTCGTAAATTCACGACCAAAGCCAAGAATCTTGCCAACGTTCATCAAGAAGTCAATCTCGCGTGTACTTATTACATCGTCAGCAGTTGTGATCAAAGCTAACTCGATAAAAATTTTGACCTCTAGCTCTCTTGTTGCCAAAGGAAACTTGTCCAACTTTGGAAGCTTTTGGTCCTTGACCGCCTGCACAAGTGAGTCGACCTGGGTTTTCGAACTCAGGAAGGATAAAGCCTGTTCAAGATAACTCAGTTCGCTAGGATCAATGTTTCCATCTGCAACAATTGCATGGCAAACTGCTACTGCAAACCAAGTTTTCTGTTGTTCGTTCAGGATTTCTGGCTGTAAGCCAGTTAACATTTGTGCACTCATTTGATTTTGCAAGCTAAAGGGTTTTCATACACTATCAGGCTGTTTCGCCAGAAAGTTTTTTGAGATCCTCAGTTATGCGTAATGGGAGTTCCCTTTTTTCAGAACGGCTAAGAAATGCAGTATCTACCGGGGTTCCAACGTGAACAGATAGGTGTTTACCAGCATTAATCTTGAAGCCACTTGGTGACATGACAGTTTCGGTACCACGTAATCCAATGGGAATAATCACCGCATCGGTTTGCCTGGCAAGGAGAAAGCCACCCTTACGAAGGGGCTGTATTTTTCCATCCGGGCTTCTCGTTCCCTCTGGTGCCAGCCAAATCAAAACACCGTGTTCCATCAATTCTTTGGCTCTGGTCAAAGACTTCATAGAGTTTTTTGGGTCATTCCGATCAATTGGAACAAATTCAGCTGCTATCATACCTTGACCCCAAATGGGCACCTTAAATAACTCCTGTTTGCCAATCATTCTGACAGTTCCAGGAATTGCTGCCAAGACCAACGGAATATCAAAATAACTTCGATGATTACTCATCAGGACGTAGCGTCTACCGGGTTCAATGGACCAAGGTTTTTCATAATGAATGGCATACTTTACGTCAGCATAATCAAGCAAGCGTTGCGCCCATAGTTTGACTCGGGGGCTGATCACCTCTCTTCCGGCTTTTCTCAATGAAACATCGACCATGGTCAGGAACGATAACCAGAGAGTACACCAGATTGACCTAAGCAGAATTATTGTTGATGTAAATGGGTCGGTTTCATGATTTTTCAGGGTTTCAGAGGGGCTCTTGGAAGATTCTAATGTGGAGATTTTTAGGTCTTTCATCTTTAAAACAAGCTCTTGGGGTCATTATGAAACTGTTTAGGCTGAAGACAATGTTGACTCTGAAACAAAGCTTATTCACTGTAGATGTCTTTGGTTAAAGTACAAGTTCGCCTATCCTCTCCTCACATCATTCAATTTTAGCATGGAACAGTTCTTTCCCTGTTATGTTCTTGATACAAATGTCTTACTGTATGATCCTGACTCAATTTATGCTTTTCCAAATTCTCAGATCATTATCCCCTTACATGTAATAGAGGAAATTGATCGGTTCAAAGGCGTGATGAGTGCGACAGGTAGTAATGCCCGAAATATTTCCCAGATTCTGGATCAATGTCGAAAACTGGGAAATCTCTCAACAGGAATTCATCTCTCGAATGATAGTGAATTGGTGATTTCCATGAGTACCCCAGATAACATTGATTTTCCAGAAGAATTAAATCTGGATAGAGCAAGTAACAGAACCTTGCTGGTTGCGTGGGAACTGCTGCATCAGCAACAGGAAGTCACCCTGGTTACTTTGGACACAAATGTACGGGTCAAGGCGAATGTGCTCGGAATCCCGACGATCAATTATGATGGCCGCCACCAGGATGAGCCCTACCAAGGCCTAACACGATTGAAACTTTCTGAGACTGAGTTGGGTCAATTTCGTGATCGTAATATTCTCTCTGGAGATCAAGAGTTTCTATCTAATGAGGGAATTTTACTGCTGAATAAAGACAGGCAGGATGATGTAGAGATGGTGATTTTTGACAGCAAGATTGGGCATCTTCGTTCTTTTCATCATGATGACGGTGTTTGGGGAATCTTGCCAAGAAATCCGGAACAGCACTTTGCTCTTGAGTTACTTTTGGATCCAGAAATTCCCATCGTGACCTTAAATGGAAAAGCCGGAACAGGGAAGACTTTGTTAGCATTAGCCGTTGGACTACACATGATGTTGATGGAGAATCGATACACACGAATGATTGTTTCCCGTCCAATCTTTCCAATGGGCCGTGATATTGGCTACTTGCCGGGCGATCTAAACGAGAAATTAGATCCTTGGATGCAGCCTATTTTCGATAATTTGGAACTGCTAGTCAGTAACTCTGGTCGAAAGGGTACTAAAGGCTATCAGGAATTGATCGATCAGGGCTTTATTAGCGTTGAGCCACTTACCTATATCAGAGGTCGAAGTATTCCAAGACAGTACATGATTGTTGATGAGGCACAAAACCTCACTCCACACGAAATGAAAACGATCGTGACCAGAGCTGGTGAAGACACGAAAATTGTCTTAACCGGTGATCCGCACCAAATTGACAACCCATATGTGAATGAGGGCTCGAACGGTTTAAATACACTTGTCGAGAGGCTTAAAAAGTATTCTCTGGCAGGGCACGTGACACTGGTTCATGGGGAGCGTTCACCACTAGCAGATTTAGCAGCAAACGTGCTTTAGTCTTTCAACTGATGGAGAGGCCGTGTCCACAGGGACACGGCCTCTTTTTTGACTTAAGCGGCTGCTTCTTCAGCGACAGGACTGTTTTGAGGCAAGAGAGAGGTTTTTTCAGGTAGCTTGACCTGATGATCTCGACTGAATTGATAATCTTTGAAGATATGTTCTGCTGTTAACATCTGATAGCTTCCGTCCTGTAGTTGATGGGTTGTGTCTTTCAGACGATAAACGTAGTGGCCGCAGGTCCATATCTTAAAGTTTCTCATTTGGGTACACAAACATGTTTTGTCTTCCACTACCAGTTTTCCACCTTCTTTCTGAGTTCGTTCAAATTCGCGATTATAGGCATCGACGTAGGCACAGTGACCATCATTGTCAAGAATATAGCCGAAAGCCTCGCAGTTTGGGCGGATTCCCTGACCTATCCCGGGTGAGTTAGTCAACATTCTCATTGGATAGCCAGTCGGAGAAACTTGGTTAACCTCTACATCTTTTTCGATGG
>DPLM01000405.1 GCA_003541985.1 Deltaproteobacteria bacterium
TCCACGTATCGATTTGCAGTTATTGGCTCCGGAAAAAAGCTTTGAATTACCTACCTCAATGACATTCTTTCCGGGTTCCACCACAAAATTTATTGTCACTGAAAAAGCTGGACGGGTCAAATAGTTTACCGAAGGAGCACTGCAGAGTAGTGGTATCCTACTTGACTTGACCGATGCCGTTTATTCCGCAGATTGGGAAGAAGGACTCCTCTCAATGGTTTTTGATCCTGATTATTTCAACAACCGCTATGCCTATGTATTTTATTCACTAGACAATCCCAAACGCTCTCGACTTTCTCGTTTTACAGTGAATTTAGACAATATAGTAGGCCGTTCGAGCGAGCTGACACTGCTGGAAATTCCCAAGACTTCCAACAGCCACAATGGTGGAATGCTTCAATTTGGTACCGATGGGTTCCTGTATATTTCCGTGAGTGATGGATATCAGGTTGATGATGCTCAAGACCTCAGCGACCTAAAAGGTAGTCTACTACGATTAGACACACGCAACGCCAGTGAGAAAGCACCTTATGACATTCCGCCAGACAATCCTTTTGCTAATAACAATGAAGGGATTCGACCGGAAATCCTAGCATGGGGATTTCGTAATCCTTGGCGATTTAGTATTGACGCATTGACTGGGCATATTTTTGTTGAAGATGTCGGAGACAACCATCAGGAAGAGATCAGCCGTATTGAGGTGGGGAAAAACCACGGATGGCAGATTTTGAAGGGCGACCAGTGTTATCCTCCAGGGACAGAAAATTGTGACAAGGAAAGTACTATGTTACCGATTGCTTCTCTCGAACACACCTTTATTCGTTCTGTAATTGGAGGTTATGTCTACCGAGGAGAAGACATTCCCTGGCTCCGTGGTCAGTATGTTTACGGTGACTACTTTCGTGGACTCTTTCAACTGGATCCTGCCGAACCAAGCATTCAGCATTTCCCTCAGGTCTTAGTCTACAAACCCAGAATCCAGCATGGTGAAGAACTGGAAGAGGTGATATCCTTCTCGTCACTGACGGAAGATGCAGTTGGTGAGTTGTATGCAACTAGTCTGAGTGGTGCTGTCTACAAACTCCAGCACTTGTCCCCCAGCAAAGAATTGAAGGGATTTTTCAGAGCTATTGGAGACTTCCGTTGACTCTGCCACGAGTAGTAATTGATGCCTATGCTGATTGCAAAAGTGTGGTCTTGGGTAATGAGAGGTCCTTTCTTACTGACCTTGCTTTTGGGGGCTGGTGTGCTTTATGTCAGGCTATTGGATTAAGACACGATCGGCAAAAATCAGATTGACACGACTGCAGGAGCCGCTCTCTATCTGCAATACAATTATTAGACTTGTCATGGTACAGACGTTCTAAATCCTCCCGTGGAAGGCTGCCCGCACCTTACTAGCCAACCAGCCTCCTACTTGATCAATCAAATGCTCGACATCAAGTACAAACGTCGCAGCAACGGCGCGACCACTATCATGTGGCCTACTATCAATCGAGTCAGTGATTCTGAAATTCATCAGATTGGACAATACTTGGCAAGGATTCAATAAAGATAAGAGAACAACACTGAGGGAAAATTTTTGGAATCAACAAGATAAAGAATAGACCTAGCGGCCACTTCGTACAGAGTTCTTAAACTGACTGATGATTTGATTTCGCTTATGTAGCATCTGCTTGAGTTGGAGATTCTCTTGCTCCAGCATGACAACCCTCGACTTCAGTTGACCGACCTCACTCTCGTCATACCCCACCTCTGTAACTGGATCCTCATACTGACGATCTATCGGAAACAATTCGCCCTGCTCTTTCTCCTCAGGCTCCAACTGAAAAAAGGAAACTTCTTTGTCCAAATCATATACTTCTTGAGAATCATCATCTTTTTCAAGATCGTAATAGCGTAGATGATCGACAATCTGATCCTCCCTTCGATCCAACAGCAGCCAAATGAGCAGAGCAGGCATAGCTATGATCAAATAAAGCAGAAGCCCTGCGAAGATAGCGACAATTACATTAATTTCGAGGTCTTCTCCGCCAATCCCAGAAACAACCTTCCCCGACGATTTAGAAAACTCGGTAAAGCCGAAATAAACACCGATCAAACACAATACGGACCAAACGATCAGTAGCCATTTGGCAAAATTTCTCATGCCTTCGTTTCCAGATTTTTGAAGGAAGAACGGTAGGGTTTTGAGAAATTGAACATATCAAGATAGAAGCATCGGTTCAAATGATTTCTATCTTGAACCAAACTTCTATTGAGTAGTTTTTAGTGAAAATCTTGGTGTGCGATAAAGAGATTTGCGTTAGGAGAAACCTCTTCCTGTGGTTGGCCTCAGTTCAGGTTACGATTGGTTCCAAGCTCGGGCTCACTGTCATCAACGACTGTGCAGATGACCCACTCAAGAGTCGTGATTCGCTGTTCTAGCTGCTTGATCTTGTGGTTCTGCACTTCTAGCAATGCTTGCAGTTCCCGGTTAGTTTTACCTTCCATTTACTCCCTTAGTAGTCAGCACTCTTATGAAGCACTATGGCGCATCCATCTACGTAAATCGTGATTTGCCTATCATGTATGCGGCACAATCTGGGCCACCAATCACTCAAAACAAAAGATTTAAATAAATTTGAATCTCACAACACCCAAACTGAGAAACTCCAAACTGTTTCTTTGCCGAAAAAAACTCATCAATACTGGCATTCTTGAAAGAAAGTTTTTTTCTGGTTGTCTCTTCGCAAACCAAAGTTCATTCTGGAATATCATTTTTTCACAGCAGATTTCGTTACTCTTTCCACAAAGTTCTAAATTATCTGATCCAAGAACAGTCCCGACAACTCTGCATACTACTACAACCCAACACCTCTCGCTCGCTCATGTTTTCTTGGTTTGAAGACCGCCTGAACCCATTTCCCAATGAAGATCCAACCCAACCACCCCAAGGACTGGTGGCTTTCTGTTGGCACTATGCCAAGCCTGCAGGCCCCTGGCTGTTTCTAATGTCAGCTATCACCGCACTAATTTCTATTGGAGAGGTCTACCTGTTTGGATTTCTGGGCAACATTGTGGATTGGCTGGCGGCAAGTAGACAGGAAGGATTTCTGGAACGTGAGGGAGGCAAGTTGGTCTGGATGGGAGCTGTACTGCTGATCGGTCTGCCAACGATCGTCTTGTTGCAATCTCTGCTGATTCATCAGACGCTGCTTGGTAACTTCCCGATGATCGCCCGTTGGCAGATGCATCGCTACCTGCTCCAGCAGAGCATGGGATTCTTTGCCAATGAATTTGCTGGCCGGGTGGCGACCAAGGTGATGCAGACTTCGCTCTCCATTCGTGAAAGTGTGATGAAGTTACTTGACGTCTTTGTCTACGTGAGTGTCAACTTCATTTCAATGATGGTTTTGGTTGCTTCAGCGGACTGGGTACTAGCATTACCGCTGCTGCTGTGGGTAATTGTTTACACCACACTCATTCGCTACTTTGTACCTAAGCTCAAGAAAGTCTCTAGTGAACAAGCCGATGCTCGTTCGTTAATGACGGGACGGGTTGTTGACAGCTACACAAACATCACCACGGTCAAACTGTTCTCCCATGCAGGTAGGGAAGCCGCTTATGCCAGAGAGAGCATGGAAGGTTTTTTGCGAACCGTACATCATCAGATGCGACTGGTGACCCAGTTTCAGTTCACAGTTTATTTCAACAACGCCTTCCTAGTATTTGCCATATCCGCTCTGGCCATTTGGCTCTGGCTTGGATCCGTGGTGTCCATTGGTTCAGTTGCCATTTCGATTGCACTGTGCCTACGTATCAACGGGATGTCACAGTGGATCATGTGGGAGGTCTCTGGCCTATTTGAAAACATTGGGGTCGTGCATGACGGCATGACGATGATGGTCAAGCCCCATGAAGTCGTAGATCAGCCAAAGGCCCAACCACTGAACGTGCCACAAGGGCAGATTGAGTTCGAACATATCGGCTTTCACTATGGAAAGGCCAGTGGTGTGATTGATGACTTATCTCTGAAAATCATAGCTGGCGAAAAAATTGGTCTGGTAGGACGCTCTGGAGCCGGCAAGACTACACTGATGAATCTACTCCTGCGCTTCTATGACCTAGAACGAGGACGAATTCTGATTGATGAACAAGACATCGCCCAAATGACGCAGGAGAGCCTGCGTAGCTACATCGGTGTAGTCACCCAGGACACCTCACTCCTGCACCGCTCCATTCGCGAAAATATAGCCTACTCCGCTCCAGAGGCAACTGATGAGCAAGTGATCGAGGCCGCTCGCAAGACTAGTGCCTGGGACTTTATTCAGGAACTGGAAGATTCAGCAGGTCGGAAAGGTCTGGATGCCCATGTCGGTGAGAGAGGTGTGAAACTCTCCGGAGGACAGCGTCAACGGATTGCGATCGCTAGAGTCTTTCTGAAAGATGCCCCAATTCTTGTACTAGATGAAGCAACCTCTGCACTGGATTCAGAGGTAGAGGCAGCCATCCAGGAAAACTTATTTCAATTGATGGAGGGTAAGACCGTGATTGCCATTGCACATCGACTCTCCACGATCGCCCAGCTGGACCGTTTGGTTGTAATTGATGCAGGCAACCTGATCGAGTCCGGTAGCCATGACGAGCTGGTCCAGAACTCCCGTATATACGGTGATCTTTGGGCTCGCCAATCTGGTGGGTTTCTAGCTCCGGGAGAATACGAAGAGAAAATTCAGGCAGCTTGAGGCATTTTATCTGACTCTTCCAGTTAGTTTATGGACCCACTCACTTGCTAATTTGTCACTTCTTCGTTGATATTGGTTGAATATCTCTGTGCTGTAAATCGGAGATCTCAACAAGCTTGGCACATTCAATCCGCAACGGCTTTCAAACGAGGTAGTGAGGAAATGACAGCAAAGAAACAAACCGATCTGTACGTCTCGTGGGACGAATACCACAAAAAAATCGAAGAGTTGGCCATCAAGGTCTATCAAGACGGATATGACTTCAGTCAGATCGTTTGTATTGCGAAGGGTGGATTGCGGGTAGGAGATATTTTCGCACGGTTATTCGACAAACCCCTCGCCATTCTTTCTGTGGAGTCATATCGGGGTGATGGTATGAAGAACGAGCAGGGCTCAATGACATTCTCCAGGGATCTGGCTCAAACCACCCCAAACCTTGGAAACAGGGTGATTCTTGTGGATGATCTGGCAGACTCTGGCATCACTCTGGAGAAAAGTCTGAAATGGTTGAATCATTATTACGGATTCTATCTAGACGAAGTCCGCACCGCTGTGCTCTGGATGAAAGGGGTTTCGCAGTACAAGCCGAATTATTATGTAGACTATCTCGAGGGTTCTCCGTGGATTCATCAGCCGATGGAAAAATATGAGACGATGAGCGTGACAGATTTGATTTAAGTCTTCCATCTCATACACTGGTAGTTCCGATAGATTGAAGTAAGATTGATCGAAAGTGGCTGGAGCCCAATAGAACTACTGATTAGTATTAAGTTTGCGGTTCCAGCCTCTCTACTGGGCAATGTTATACTGACTCTCAGCATTGCTGCCATTTAATCCCAAAAGCGCCTTATGTTGACAAAAAACATTCAATTACAGTATCAAAATCATCTTATAAATAACAAATTTGTTA
>DPLM01000147.1:0-4158 GCA_003541985.1 Deltaproteobacteria bacterium
TCAACTAAGCCTTGCTCAGAAAAACGCAGAGACTCTCCTTGAACCGCAACGGAATTGAGCATGTATAGTCTAATGGCATCAGCCCCATATCGATCCAGCATCTCGACAGGATCAGGATAATTTTTGAGGCGTTTGCTCATCTTCTTTCCATCTTCCGCTAAAATCAGCCCGTTTACGATACAGTTGCGAAAAGCGGGTGCATCGAATAAGGCTGCCGCGTGAACCACCAAGGTATAAAACCAACCACGTGTTTGATCTAGGCCTTCACAGATGAAATTTGCCGGGAAATTTTCTTCAAATAGTTCCTTGTTCTCAAATGGATAGTGTTGTTGTGCATAGGGCATTGCTCCTGATTCAAACCAACAATCCAGGACTTCAGAAATACGTCGATAAGTTTTTCCATTCTGGTGGATCAACAAATCATCCAAAAAATGCTTGTGTAGGTCTGTAATTTTTTGACCAACAGCCTCTTCAAGATCAGCGACGTTTCCAAAACATAAAATATCCCCATCCTCACTACGCCAAATGGGTAAGGGTGTCCCCCAATATCGGTTGCGACTTATCGCCCAATCCCTCGCATTTTCCAACCATTTTCCAAAGCGTCCATCACGAATGTGTGTTGGTACCCAGTGAACGGTTTGATTGTGAGAAACCATTCGGTCTTTGATTGACTCTACGTTGACAAACCATGTTGAGATAGCCTTGTAAATCAGTGGAGTGTCTGTTCTCCAGCAGAATGGATAGCTATGCTGAATCGTGTCCTGCCTGAATAGCAAGTCTTGTTCTTTCAACTGTCGAATAATGGTTTTATCAGCCTCCTTAATATTCATACCTGCGATGAAATCCATGTAAGCACAGAAATTTCCCTCTGTATCCACAGGATCAAATACAGGAATGCCTTCTCGCTGGCAGATTCTCAAATCATCCTCCCCGAAAGCAGGGGCTTGGTGCACAATTCCTGTACCACTTTCATCACTGACGTACTCATCCAATAAAACACGTCGTGCCCTGGAAAGATCTACTCTCCCATCCGCGAAACGGAATATTGGTTCATATGCTAGGCCTTCCAATTCCCTCCCAGCACACTTGTTAATAATTTGATAGCTACCTTCTTCAAAGTATGCCGATTGGCGCCCTTCACAGATCCAATACTTTTCCTCACTGCCATGCGGCTTCAAACAGACATAATTTAGGTTCGGACCTGCGCATAGTGCAAGGTTGGAAGGCAAAGTCCAAGGAGTAGTTGTCCAGGCTAGGATAAAAGTGTTTGGTTCTGATGATAGGGCAAATCTGACTGTCACAGATGGATCTTGGATATCCTTGTAGTTCAAGTTAGCTTCAAAGTTCGAGAGTGGGGTAGAGACTCTCCAAGAATAGGGCATTACCTTTACTCCCTCATAGATGAGTCCTTTTTTCCAGAGTTGCTCAAAGACCCACCATACTGACTCCATGAAAGTCAGATCCATTGTCTTGTAGTCATTGTCAAAGTCGATCCAACGCGCCATTCTCTCTACTGTTTCTCGCCATTCACTTGCATATCGGAGCACAATCTTACGGCATTCCTCATTAAAATTTCCTACCCCAAATTCCTCGATATCTGGACGTCCCTTCAAACCCAAGGTCTGCTCAATCTCATACTCGACTGGTAAGCCGTGGCAATCCCACCCGAATCGCCTTTCTACTCGATAGCCCTGCATGGTCTTGTAGCGAGGAATAACGTCTTTGATTGTTCCTGCCAACAAATGTCCGTAGTGTGGCAGACCAGTGGCAAAGGGAGGTCCATCATAAAATATGAATTCGTTGTCAGCAGGTCGTTCCTCTACCGATTTGCGGAAGATGTTTTCTTGACGCCAAAATTTAAGAATTCGAGCTTCAAGTTCAGGAAAATTGATTTTGTTAGAAACTGATTTCATCCGGAGTTAGCCACACATGAGTTGAACAAATACAGATTGCTAAAGTTATTATTTATTGAAAATTTCTTAACTTTTTGCTTGCAAGGAATTTGCTAAGATACTTGCAGATTCGGCACGACGCAAGCAAGGACAGTAGCGTTAGGCTGATCTGCAGTTGCATCTGAGGGTTCATGATGCTTGAATCTTCTCTCGTAAGTGCTAGATTTATTGTTTTTGTTGACGTCAATATTTCACAAGGAATTGCAGCGCAACACAACCACTTACTGAAGTTTGCAATGGTGCTGAACTCTATAGATTTCTGTCGAGGAGAGCTTTATGGAAACGATCCGCATTTTTGATACTACGCTTCGCGATGGCGAGCAGTCCCCTGGTTGTTCCATGTCCGCGAAAGAAAAGCTACTACTGGCTCGACAACTGGATCGTCTAGGAGTAGATGTGATTGAAGCTGGTTTCGCAGCATCGTCCCCTGGGGATTTTGAAAGCATCAGGCAAATTGGACAGCAAATTAACCGAGCGAAAGTAGTTTCACTATGCAGGGCTAGCATTTCAGATATCGAACGAGCGGTTGATGCTCTCAAAGAATCCGAAAACTGGGGAATTCACACCTTCATCGCCTCCAGCCAGCTGCATATGAAATACAAATTACAGATGGATGAAGATGAAGTACTCAAACGCTCGATTGAAGCCGTTGAATTTGCTCGCAAGCACACGGATTACGTTGAGTTCAGCGCAGAGGATGCGACCAGAAGTGAACACGAGTTCTTAGTTAAACTATTTTCCGCTGTCGTTCGTGCCGGTGCCAATACTCTCAATGTGCCAGATACTGTGGGTTACACCACACCTGATGAAATGTTTGAATTGATCAAACTTCTGAAGAATGAGGTGTATCAAGCAGATCAGGTCGTTTTCTCAGTTCATTGCCACAATGATCTGGGAATGGGTGTAGCCAATTCACTGGCTGCAGTAAGAGCTGGTGCCCGACAGATCGAATGTACTATTAACGGGATCGGTGAGAGAGCCGGTAATGCTGCAATGGAAGAAATTGTGATGGCCCTGAACACTCGTCAGCAGTACTTTAACCTTCCAACTAATATCATTACTGAGCAACTTTACCCAACAAGCCGTTTGCTGACAAAAATCACCGGTGTTGCAGTTCAACCTAACAAGGCTATTGTTGGTGCAAATGCCTTTGCACACGAGGCTGGAATTCATCAGCACGGCGTTTTGAAGAATGCTTTGACCTACGAGATCATGACTCCACAGTCAGTTGGCATTAGGCAGAATCAACTTGTTCTTGGGAAGCATTCTGGTCGTCATGCCTTGAGTGAGCGTGTGAAGTCACTTGGTTTTGAACTTAATGATGTCGAATTGAATAATATTTTCAAGGAATTCAAACAGTTAGCTGATATCAAGCGACAGGTCTTCGACGAAGATATAGAGGCACTTATTACTAACAATGTTCGAAAACAAAACAACCGTTTCGAACTACAGCATTTGACTGTCACCTCTGGGACAACTTCTGTACCTACCGCAACTGTAACAATGAGGGTGGGTAACAATGTTGTAAGGAAGGCAGGGTTTGGTGATGGTCCAGTGGATGCCGCATTGAACACGATCAAGCAGATTACTGAACAACACTGCACCCTAACCTCCTACGTAGTGAAAGCAATCACAGGCGGCACTGATGCCCAAGGAGAAGTCAGTGTCACTGTTGAACATGAGGGCCAGCAAGTTACAGGACGTGGGGCCCACACAGACATTATCCTAGCTAGTGCAATCGCCTTCGTAAATGCACTTAATCGAATGGAAGCAAGATCTTCTTCCATAAGTTTGATGACTCCCCTCCAGCAAGAAGCTACTGCTATCTAAGCACGATGACAGACGGGTCTCGATAGGGCTCGTCTTCCCCTCCCTAACTATTACTTCCCATTACTATCTGCAATTACCGGCAAGGTTCTGGAGCAAATATTCATGAAAACGTATCGAGACGCCTCCAAAGAATTTGAGCCAAAATGGCGTCAATATTGGGATACTCAAAAAATTTTTAAGACCCCCAACCCGAACGAAAAAGACTTTGACAATCAAAAACCAAAATTTGTTGTCCTGGATATGTTTCCTTATCCAAGTGGAATTGGGTTACATGTAGGGCACCCACTTGGTTACATTGCGACTGACATTCTTAGCAGATTCCTGAGAATGCGTGGTTACAACGTCCTGTATTCAATGGGTTTTGATTCATTTGGAC
>DPLM01000147.1:4471-4891 GCA_003541985.1 Deltaproteobacteria bacterium
AATGGGTTTTGATTCATTTGGACTTCCCGCAGAACAATTCGCTATCCAGACCGGCCAGCACCCTAGGATCACAACGGACAACAATATTCGAAATATGCTTCAGCAACTGAAGATGCTGGGGCTGAGCCATGATCCAACTAGGAGATTTTCGACAACAGATCCAGAGTACTTTAGATGGACACAGTGGATTTTCCTTCAAATTTACCATTCCTACTATGATCCTACTGTAACTTGGCAAGGACCTGATGGTTACATGTCTACAGGCAGAGCTAAGCCAATCACAGAACTCAAGAAAAAGTTATTAAGTGGTGAGTGGCTACTTGATAGTGAAGATGTCCCTCAACCAGCCCTGCATTTCCCTGAAGGACGACGAGCAAAAGAGGAGGAACTGAGGAGCGCTATTGACAAAGCAAGACTCGC
>DPLM01000174.1:0-1337 GCA_003541985.1 Deltaproteobacteria bacterium
GGTCTACAACGGGTCCTCCTGGCATGGGATAGCCAAACAGTTTGGCAACCTTGTCTACACACTCTCCCGCTGCATCATCTATACTTCGACCAACAATTTCGTAATCGAAGTGATCTCTTGCATGCATCAGAAGTGTGTGTCCCCCAGCAACTACAAGATGTAATATAGGATACTTAAAAGGTTGACCCGAGAGAACACCAGCATAGGGATGCGCTTCAACGTGGTTCAGACCAATAAGAGGAATCTTTAATGAGAACGATAGCGTTTTGGCCACCATCACTCCAACTAGAAGAGCTCCAAGTAGACCAGGCAAATTACTAACAGCAATGTAATCCAGCTCTTCTAACTTCACATCTGCTTTACGACATGCCTCGTCAATTAAAGCGTGAATCACTTCAAGGTGTTTTCGGGCTGCCCGCTCTGGAACAACACCCCCAAATTCTGCATGGTCCCGATATTGTGATAATGTTAGGTTTGCCAAAATTTCTTGGTGCCCTCGCAGGATTGCTACTGATGTATCATCAAATGTTGTATCAATCCCAAGTCCCAAACCATCTTTAATCAAATTTATTCCCAGAAGCGTGTTTTTAAACTAGAGCAATACGTGAATATCATAAAATGCATGAGTATAGGCAGTCACTGCAAACCCACGAACAAAATAAAGTACTGTGAACAATAGACCAGCTACCCAGCGAAACAGGAAGCTATGCAAATCAAAGTCATCTCCCAAACTTCCTACATAATGAGCTAAGGCAAAGAGAAATGAGGCGGAAAGGATCGCAATCACGGCTGTCAAAACTGTACTCCGCAAAATGGGGTGCAACCCGAAAAACAAGCCATTCAAAAGCAGTACTCGGAAAACAAATTCTTCGTATAGCCCTGCACCAATTGAAAGGGCGAGTTTTTGAGCTGTCTGGTTACCAATCAAGAGATCTAAAACACTGGAGTATAAGAGTAGGTTCACCAAAACTCCTAGGACCATGCTGTAAATGAAAGCCTCTAGAAGTAGAATCCCAGCTTGATTGAGTGACAAGCTCATCTCAGGTCTTTTTAATCGAAGCCAGACAAGAGTACCAACAAGGATACCTATCAGCACAAAGGTCACGTGTTGTGGCCGAATTTCAAAAGCCTGGAACACGTATCGTACCCAAACATCCATTGCGTTCCGGATCTGCCAGACTCCTCCAGTGTCGCTCAAAATTAATAAAATCTCGTAGCAAATCAATAGGGGTAACGCTAGAAGTACGGAGGCATAGGGGCTTCTAGTCGCTTCCCAGTAGGAAGGCATCATAATGCTTTAGACTAGATTCTTGTGATTTGGACGGAGTTGATGAAAT
>DPLM01000174.1:1745-3289 GCA_003541985.1 Deltaproteobacteria bacterium
CGTTATCCTGATTTATGTGCGTATGAATATACGCATCGGGAAAACCTTTCTCACGCAGTTGATTGAGCACATCCTCTGCATTTTTTCGCAATTTTGAAGAAAACACTTGAACCGTGTAATTTGAACTTGGTTCTGAAAGGCGGGCTTGATCAGTTGAATCCATGGTTTCTTCATTGGCCGACTTCAACTTTAGATCTGGAGTTGCTACTGCAGGAGGCTGCAAAACGTCCGTCGGGCGAGGAGAATTCTTGAGTGTGTTGGCTGCAGAACTGAGAGCTTCCGTACGTTGCTGTAGACTGTCTAATCTTGGTAAATCGAGATTTATTTGATCTTCTTGGGGTCCACTCAGTTCAAAAAAACGAAGATCTTCTTTTTTAAGATCGGGTGCTTCTGGACGATTTGTTTCCCGAGAAGCAATGCTTGTCTCCGGTAACTGGCGCATGCTTTGCCCCGTGATGATACCCATGTAGAAGCTGACGACTAAGCTGAACCCGCTAATCACCAAAATCGTTATTACAACCGGGTAGGAAAGTTTCAGCAGAAACATTGCTTTTTGTTTAGCCATGAAGATTCCGTTAAGTGGCAATCCAGCGGCCCCGTAGGGTAGGGAAATTAAGTTCTTGCTGGAGCATTTCCAAAAAATCTTTGCGCTTCATCTCCTCGGCTCCCAAGCTCAGGAGATGATCAGTCGTGACCTGACAATCTATGAATCGCAAACCTTGTTCCATTGCAAACTCAGATAGTGAAACCAAGGCCACTTTTGATGCATTACTTCTTTTGCTAAACATTGACTCACCAAAAAAACAATGTCCAAGGGAAATCCCATAGAGTCCCCCTACCAATATATCTTCCTCCCAAACTTCAATAGAATGGGCAAATCCTTGCTCATGCAACCGGATGTAAGCACGTTTCATTGCCCCCGTGATCCAAGTGCCCTCAAAGGCCCGAGTGGTAGCACACTGGTCAATCACTTCAGCAAAGTGAGTGTCATATTGCACCTGATGGGGTCTGTTACGAAGCACTTTTGCTAAACTCCGAGTAATATGAATCTTGTCAGGAAACAGAACAAGTCTTGGATCAGGACTCCACCAAAGTAGCGGCTGTCCCTCTTCATACCACGGGAAAATTCCTTGTTGATAGGCCATCAGAATCCGATCACTCGAAAGGTCTCCACCCACTGCCAACAAGCCGCTGGGTTCTGCCTCATCAGGTGAAGGAAATTGTAAAATATTCGGATGAAGTTGGTAGATTGGCATCGATGGTCAGCTAGAGACTTCCGTCACAACATAAATTACTTTTAAATGGCATCCACGTCTCAGATAGAAAACGGAAGCAATCTAACCAAGTGGGGAATCCTCGGGGCAGGAGCCATGGGCTGGCTTTGGACTTATTACCTTCAGCGAGCAAAAATAGACACTTTACTCCTGCAGCGCCAAAATACCAGTTATCGAGAATGTATAATTCAAGAAGATAATATTTTTGAAAATTGTAGAACCTCTGCAATGAAATCAGATAATCCCTTTTTACCCACTATAGAAGCCCTG
>DPLM01000389.1 GCA_003541985.1 Deltaproteobacteria bacterium
GAGAAACTGGACTGTTGACAAAAGAAGTCTGTATGGAGCAAACATATCAAGATTAGAATACTGGTCAGTTAATTGGATGGCACACGAAGCCCCATCGACCACAAACCCGCTTTTTGGACAATTTGTTATGGGTCCTCTTATCGCTTATAAAGGTCCTGAGCCAAGGTTTGGCGTTCTTCCCAGTGCTGAATCCAGCTACATTAAGCCCGGCGCTAGATTTGGATCGTCAATTAAAGACATGATATGGACCGAAGCAATGAAAGATAGACAAGCCGCTGAGCTTGAAGCTGCTACTAATATCATTTGGACAATATGGGGTGTTTGTTATACCGAAGCAGGTGAGACACGGATCCAAGCAGAAGAGAAAGCCCGAGGAGGCCCAGCAGAAGAGGGCGCCTCGATGCTTCTTTTTGAAAACAAAGAAAATTGGACTACCCCAAAAATGCAATTTATGGCCATGATATGCACAAACCAAGGGATGGGAAACGCCACAGTTGCTGATTGGGGGGTCAATGGCCCATGGCTGTGGAGTGATGAAAACAGAGTTCCTCAAATGCAATGGCTTGCAACAGGAAAAGAGGGTGACAATAAAGAGGGAGATCCTACTGGGAATCCTGTTAACTATGCCATGTTACAAAAAATGCTGCATAGTGAAGCAGGATACAATGCACCATTTGCATTTGAAAATATGTCGTGGATGGAGATCGAGGCCTTCACAACACCAGTTGAGTATGAGGATGATGGTGTTACCATGAAAGAAGGCTCACTAGCTACTCAAAGAAGGCTTCTAACAACATATACGGCTTCTACTTTTATGGAAACAATCCTTAAGTATCTTAAATCAGATGAACAACATACAATTTGGGATGGTAAAGTATCTAATACAACTGGTAATACTGCCCCTATGGAACTTCGAGACGGCTCCTTGTTTAATGAAGGCGACCTATCTCCTGTCGAACAACTTGGAGAAAAATCACGACCAACATGGACTAGTCGAGATGATAAAGATGATGGAGTAGATTGGGATATTGGTCTGTTCTATTCCGAAACAGAAAAAACTAAACAAATCGGGGAATTAGGAAAATTTTTTGAATATGCTGCGCCTGATGATTGGGGGCTGACTCGCATGATGGCATGGTTGATGCCAAGACCGGGAAACAAGTCAGACAATTATTGGATGTATAATGATAATGCTCTAGATAATAGTAGTCACACTCACAGGAACTGGGAAGAGTATCGAGAATTGCTGTTCTACTATATTCTAGGAAGCCAAAAGGCATATGCTGGAGATACAGGCTTCACCGCTGGCGATGTGCTAACCGCGATTGGGCTGACACCACTCGGCCCGTCCGCGCTTCTCATGGCATCTGCGTTCTTGACGGACGGGTACAATCCCCGTTCCAGTGACACAGCAGTTGGACAAGATGCTGAAGGAGAAACAAAATTTCCAACGTATAAGCCTTGGCTAAAAGACTCGGGATTTGCCAACTGGGAAGGTTGGGTTAAGAATACCATGAAAGATGAACTGGAGTTGAGCACCGCAGGAAAAGGAGCAGCAGGCGAAGCGTCGATTGCCGGTATGGAAAAAGAAATCAAGGACTGCTTTCTGCCAAATGTTATCAAGGATGGAGTAATTTCCGATGCCGCTACAGAGCAGTGGTCTGCAACGTCGTTTATAGGAGACTTTGCTCATGATGTAAATTCATTGTCTGATGGTAAAATGAAGGGCTCTTATTGGGAAGCAGCGCCCAATTCTGATTCCCCAGAGGCAAAAGAAACAATTGATTTCATAAAAAAGTCTTTCTTGGAGTTTGCTGGTTCAAAAGATAATGGAAGAGGATCAAAAAACCCGCAAGCTACTGCTCAATGGTTCAGGGATAACTTTACAACAAACCAGTTGATACCAAGAAACCCTGAAACAACAACTTTAACAACTCTCGACGTTAATAGCGATGAGTATGAACTTGAGGATGCGGTTAAAGATAGTCTCAAAACTGTTTTTACTACTGGTAAAATCAGTTTTGAAAAAGAAAGCAGTCCGTGGAGCATTTACAAATATGCTGGAGAAAACGGCGATGCAACACTAATGCCATTTGAAGAGATCATTAGAATGTATCAGGGTGCTGCTTATCTAGCGATATTATATTATCAAAAAGAAAAGAAGTTGCGTAATGCACCGGGTGCTTTCCCTGATTCTGAAAGTGGAGTTCAAGTACTGATTCACAAAGTCTGGGAACATTATGCCTTTAAATGTGCATACCACATATACAGAGTTTGGGAAAAACTTCTTCATGATAACATGGCTGGTAACCTTTATGCTGCTGCTTGTGTGATGGCGGCAGAGGCCGATCTCACAGATCCAGCAACAAAGGACGCATTTAAAGCATTGGCGGGCATGCTCGATAAAGAGAATGACAAAGGCAAAGCAGGCATTGCTGAAGAACCTCCACCTGAAATTGAAGATGAGGAAGCTGGTCAAGCAACAAAAGATCAAAGAGAGAGATTTTATAAGCAATGCGCTCTTATGCTCAACATGCATTTGTTAGATAAGAAATGGGACATGAGGGGAGTCATGCATGAAAAATCAATAGACGCTGGATTCACCTCATACAAC
>DPLM01000195.1 GCA_003541985.1 Deltaproteobacteria bacterium
TCTTTCATTATTCAACATATGATAAATTTTGTATTATATCAGTATTTTAAAAAGGAAATCAATTTTGGATGCAAACATTCATTTAGGGCATATTCGATTCCCCCCACTCTTGGTTGGCCTTACAGGTTTTATCTGCTTTGCAACCCTTGGAGCTTTGATCAAACTTTTGAGATTAGATTTGGACCCTCTAAGTTTGATTGCGCCCTGGCTGTTGATGAATGCGGTTGTGATGGGTATTTGGATTTACTTTCGTAGGGGTTTGAAAGGTTTTAGAACAAAAATTCCAACCGTTCATTTCATTCGAGGTTTGATAATGTGTCTGCCCTTTCTCGGAGGGGTTTATGCTCTACATTATGTCTCACTATCGCTGTACAGTACCCTTATTAATACAAGCCCATTCTTCTTAGTGCTATTGGGGAGTTTTTGGCTAAACGAAACGGTGAGTCCAAAAATTTGGTTTGCTGTGGGTCTGGGATTCATTGGCGTGTTGATCTGTTTACGACCAGGATGGGAAAGTTTCAGTTGGTTATTGCTGGCGCCTCTGGTGGCAGCAATGGGTCATGCGGTTGGAAATGCCTGGCTCAGAAGACATCCAAAAGAACCTGAAAGTCGATGGGTATTTTATCAGGAGTTGCTTGGAGGTACAGTTGCGGGGTTACTCTTGTGGGCTAAAGGAGGTGAACTACCCGAAAACGATCATCTCGTATTAATGGGATCGATGGTGGGAATCGATATTCTTGCTATGACCACGGTCATCTTCGCATTCAAAAGAATAGAATCTTCCCGTATCGCTCCGTGGGTCTATGTCCAGATCCCCGCTTCGGCTTTAGCAGGCTGGTTGTTGTTTGATGAAATTCCAGAGTGGACAACTGCGCTAGGCGCTTGTCTCATAGTTTTTGGGGGCTGGATTGCACTAACTCGTAAGGCGTAATTGGAGCTTATTAGGATGCAGATTGGGTAGCATGAAAGATGCGTCCAAAACCAATATTGTAGAGCCCTGAAAAGACAACTAGAGCAGAACCAATGTACATGATCGTATCTGGCTGTTCTCCAAGGATCCAATATGAGAGAATCAATGCAAAGAGTAGTCGAGTATAACGAAATGGAGCAATCACAGATATTTCACCATCTCGGGTTGCCTTAACCAATGAGTAATAGGCAATGCAACTAACAACACTGGACGCGAGCATCAGCAATAAGTCTTCACTTCTAGGTATGACTGGAACTGGAAATAATGGGATAGTGAGAAAACCTATCAGTGCACAAGCAGCAAACGCCCAACTTGAAACGGCTAGCGAGGGCACAGAAACTGACATTACCCGTGTTGTTATTTCTCGTAAAGCTAACATGGCCACGGACAAAACTGCGAATATTGATGCAGGGGTGAAGCTGTCAGTACCTGGACGGATGATCAGCATAATCCCCGCAAAGCCAAGGCCAATTGCGATCCATTTGCCAAGGCTGACTCTCTCACGGAGAAAAAGAGCTGCTCCTAAGGTAACGAGTAATGGAGTAAACTGAAGTATTGCCGAAGCTGAACTGAGAGGAGAATTGACAACAGCAATTACAAAAAAGAGCGCTGCAAACAAGTCTGCCATAGTCCTAGTGATAAACGGTTTATTCAGCATTTTCTTTGTCAGCAGAGGGATTTTCTTCCACCATGCGATCATCACGAACCAAATCAAACTCAACAATCCTAGCATGATTAGGATCTGGCTGACCGGCAAATGGGCAGAAACTAGTTTGATTACTAGGTCTTCAATTGCAAAGCCAGCCATTGCCAGTACCATGTATAGAATCCCAATTTGATTTGGATTCTCTCTAAATTTTTTGAGATTCAAGAATAGCTTTAGAAATTTGCATTGAATGAATATTGACTGGAGAACATTCTGGATCACAGTTTTGATTATTAGAGAATGAATATCTTTGATTTATATTCAATGCTTATTTGTCAAAAGCCTTATTTATGGGGTATGAAAGTTTTTTTCAATAGAGTTTGGTAGATCATATACAGGCAGGAAAAAAGCAGGCTCGCTCGAGCCTGCTGGATTAGATCACAAGCCGTGGAAGGCTACTGTTTTCAATTCAGTCATTTCTTCTACAGCGTAGCGAGGACCTTCTTTGCCAATACCACTGCCCTTGAAGCCTCCGTAGGGCATCAGATCAGCTCTCCAAAGTGGCGACCAGTTAATCATGGCATTCCCACTCTCAATTTGTTGAGCGAAACGTAAGGCTGTGCTGACATCTTTTGTGAAAATACTGGCCCCAAGCCCATAGTTTACACTATTGGCGATTTCCATCGCCTCTTCAAAGCTGCCTACAGGTGCGACGCCAATCGCAGGACCAAAAAGTTCTTGTGTGGCTAGTCTCATGCTAGGTTTGATATCTGCTATGACTGTCGGTTGAACAATAGCTTTTTCGCGAGCTCCTCCGGTAATCAGACGAGCTCCTCCTCGAACCGCTTCTTGGAGCCAATCTGACACCCTTGCCGCTTCTGCTTCGTTGATCATCGCACTCAGCTTTGTAGATTCTTCCAAGGGGTTACCTACAGAAATGTCCTCCACAGCCCCCTTGACCGCATCTAAATAATCAGTATAGACCTTTTGATGGACAACGACTCT
>DPLM01000275.1:0-5000 GCA_003541985.1 Deltaproteobacteria bacterium
CAATTGAAGCATCTAAATAAACTTTCTCAATCCCTCATGGTAGCTTTCTTTGAACCAGGAGCTACCAGTTAGTCATTCCTCCCGAAGATCAAAAAATTCAGATTTTTACTTACGTCTCAACTAGTTTTAATCATATTATACTCATCAAAAATCCAACATCGATAAGATCCTCAGTTCTGAGGCAACCGCCAATTGTCTTCTAGAAAAGAGTCCCCTATCCTCACTAAGAAAATAGAATTTCCTACTTAACTATATTCTTGAGCAAAATGAGATTTACATTCCTATTGGCAATCTCGAGCCTCTTCTTACAAATCAGCTGTAGTTCCAACTCAGCCATCGAGTTGATTGTACAAAGGCCTGCCCAATATGATGTTCCCAGGGAGGTGACGGAAATCTACATTCGTCCAGATATGTTTAAATCTGAAGGGGATCAACTAAATCTGAAGGAGATTTTACTGCAGGAACTTGTCAATGAGTTGAACTATCACGGACGATTCAATGCTCAGATTGTAGAAACATCATTACCCGCAGAAAAATTGGTAACTGGGCAACGAATTGGGATAATACATGGTGAAATTTCTAGTGGTGTAGAAAGAATAATAGGACAATTCACTGAATTGGCCACATGCAAGGATGGAATTGGAGGTGGATTATCCACTGGTATAAGTACCACAATTGGCAAAAATGCAATTACATTGGATAGCAGAGCTTATATATGCCGACCCGGAGAGCCGAGGACGCCTCTAATTGACCTTGGAGCAGCAACGCTTTTGACTCGGAGGGTTGTCGATGCAGATCTACCAACTATCAATCAAATCATCAGGACCTACCGCTACCGAACCATTTCACTATATACTGAAACGAGCTTGAGCTTGACCGTCATTGGTGGAGATCAAGAACAGAGGATGGTAGCTTTTCAAACTTCTGGGGGAAATTTTGGCAAACAGTTTATTGATTCTGAAAGTCGTCAACACTGCTATGAGGCTAAACCAATACAAGATATAAATAATTTGGTAAATCAGTCTAAAATTCCTCTGATTCCGATTCCAATTAGGAAGTTAGCTGTGGTTGAGCAAACTAAACCCAAAGAAGTTTTTTACGTTGATAACAAACTTCCAGATCTAAATCTCAATAACCTGTCAGATGAAGAGAGAAAGCAGATCCTCAAAAAATTAGGATCAAAAGCTGTTATATCTTTCCTTCAGCGCATCTCACCAACCACTCAACGGATTATAGCTTTGATTGCTGAAGGTGGTGAAGAAGAACGTGCAGAGGGACTACTTAGAGATGGCCTTTGGGATGAAGCACGTAACCGCCTTGAGTCACTTTCAAAAAATGATAGGAGTGCTGAGGACTGGTACAATCTTGGTTTGAGTTATGAGGCAGGCGCAGTCAGTAGAGAAGACTACCAACAAGCGAGAAGGGCATATCTTGAGGCGTTAAAGAAAGAAAATGCGAACAGGGACTTTGCAGTATCAGTTGGACGTGTAGAACTAAGACTGGCTGAGTACCGACAATTGGCATCACAGCGAGCAATCTGATTTATGAGCACTGCTCAATTCCAACAGGAAGTTGAAAGACGTCGAACATTCGGTATCATCAGTCACCCTGATGCCGGGAAGACTACTCTTACGGAAAAAATTTTGCTGTATGGTGGAGCAATACAACTTGCAGGCTCTGTCAAGGCTCGGAAAGCCAGCCGCCATGCAACCAGTGACTGGATGGAAATTGAGAAACAGCGTGGTATATCGGTTACTTCTTCTGTGATGAAATTCACTTACCAAAACTGCGAGGTGAACCTTTTAGACACTCCTGGACACGAAGATTTTTCTGAAGACACCTATCGGGTTCTTACTGCCGTTGACAGTGCCCTAGTCGTCATTGACAGCGCAAAAGGAGTTGAGGAACAAACCAGAAAATTGATGGACGTTTGCAGACTGCGTAATACTCCCATCATAACCTTTGTAAACAAACTGGATCGAGAAGGGCTACCACCATTAGATGTGCTGCAGGATGTTGAAAAAAGACTCCAAGTTGAATGTGCACCAATGAGCTGGCCTATCGGGATGGGCAAATTCTTCAGAGGAACTTACAACCTATATCGCAAAGAGCTTTCCTTATTTGCTGCATCTAGAACTAAGATAGTTGAGGATATCGTCCACATAACTGACCTTGCTGATTCAAAATTGGATGAAATACTGGGCAACCAAGCAAATCAGCTGAGAGATGATATCGAACTGCTAGAAGGTGCTTCTACTCCATTCGACAGCGATCGCTACCTGATGGGCATACAAACACCAGTTTTTTTTGGAAGTGCAATTAATAGTTTTGGTGTCTCTGAGATGCTTGATGCCTTGGTGGAGATCGCTCCAGCACCTAGGCAAAGATTTACGCAAACTCGTGAGGTCTCTCCCTACGAGGAAGCCTTCAGTGGCGTCGTCTTTAAGATTCAAGCAAACATGGATCCCGCTCATCGGGATCGAATCGCCTTTTTGAGGATCTGCTCGGGGCGTTTCCGGCGAGGAATGCGTGTCAGGCACCAAAGACTAGGAAGAGAAGTACAATTGCATAATGCTATTATGTTTCTAGCCCAGGATCGAGAAAATGTTGAAGAAGCGTTTCCGGGTGACATTATCGGTATTCACAATCATGGTACAATCCGTATCGGGGATAGCTTTACCGAAAAAGAAGATCTGCGATTTATTGGCATCCCAAATTTTGCCCCAGAGCACTTTCGGAAAGTCCATATCAACAATGCCTTGAAAGCCAAGCAATTGGAGAAAGGCCTGCAACAACTCACCGAAGAGGGGGCTGTTCAGTTATTTCGGCCACTTAATCGAAATGATTACCTCTTGGGAGCAGTTGGGATTTTGCAGTTCGATGTCATTCTTGCTCGTCTGAAAAATGAATATGGTGTAAAAGCTCACCTGGAACCATCAAGTTTTTTAACGGCACGTTGGGTAGTGACTCAAAACGCTGAGGCCTTACAAAGATTTGAAAAAAAGTTTGTTGATTCTTTAGCTAGGGATTCTCAGGGGAATCTTGTTTATCTTCCGGCAAATGCATGGAGACTTGAGCGTACGAATGATGATTGGCCAGAGATCCATTTTCTTCAGACGATGGAAATTAACTGATCATGGCAAATGAGCGAATAATTTACTTTGCACATGGGCAGGAAAGCGGCCCTTTGGGAACAAAGATTCAAAGATTGGCTCTGGTCGCTGAGAATTTGAATTTTAAAGTGGTAAGCCCAGATTACTCAGACATTCAAAGTGATTATGGGCGAGTTGAGAAGTTACTTTCCCTTCAACCCTCTGCATCAGAACAACTAATCCTTGTTGGCTCGAGTATGGGGAGTTGGGTATCACTTTGCGCTTCAGAAAAGCTAAAGCCACAAGGGCTTTTTTTGATGGCGTCTGCTGTTGGCATTAAAGACCTAGAACCCAATTCGCCTAAGCCATTTGCTGACAAGACCTTATTGATTCATGGTTGGAATGATGAGGTTGTGCCAGTAGAAAATGCAATCGACTTTGCACGTAATTACCAAGTGTCGCTTCACTTGCTGCCATCTGATCATCGTATGATCGCTCAATTAGACTCGCTTGCATACATTTTTCAGAACTTCCTTCGCCAATGTTTGGAGTCTAAGAAAAAAGGAGACCCTCGGTCGCAATGGGAGAAGGAACAAGAAGCAAAATTTCAGAAAGAAACTGTCAAAAATATCCAGCCGCGTATCCCACGTTAGTTCAATGCTTCTCGAAATTCACCCATACAATCCACAGCCCCGATACATCAACCAAGTCATTGATGTTCTACAGAATGATGGAGTCATAATATACCCTACAGATACCGTATACGGCCTTGGTTGCAACATCTACAGCAAGAAAGCATTGAAAAAAATAAGTTTAATTAAGGATGTCGATGCTAAAAGACATTTGACTTTCATCTGCTCCAGCATCCAACAGATCCAAGAATATTCTCAAGGAATCGATACAGCAGTTTTCAAAATTTTAAAACGCTACCTTCCCGGTCCATATACCTTTCTATTCCGAGCCTCTAAAATCGTTCCCAAGCTTTTACTAACAAAACGAAGTACAATCGGGGTTCGTTGGCCAGATCAAATCATAGCTACACAAATTGTTGCAGAACTTGGGAATCCAATTCTTAGTAGCTCACTGTATAGCGGTGAAGATCACCTCTTTGATAATGCATGGGAAATCCATGAGGAATTTGGTAAACAAGTAGATTTAGTGATTGATGGAAGAGAAATTTTTGCTGAGCACTCGACGATTATCGACTTTACTACTGATGTTCCAGAGGTCATCAGGACTGGCAAGGGCCAGATTGACTGGTTGGACCAAATTTAATTTTGAGAAGAATTTTGACTAATCAAATCCTTATTACAGGATGTGGAACCTTTATTCCCCCAGAGGTCGTTGACAATGAGACTTTGGTTAAAGCCTATAACGCTCATGTTAAAGAACACAACCAAGAGTACTCTGAAGAAATTGCAGTTGGTGATAAGGCCGCCTTAAAAGCCTCCAGTGCTGATTTCATCAAGAATGCTTCAGGAATTGAAGAGCGCCGTGTAATGGAGGCAAGCGGAATTGTTAATCCGAGAAGGCTAAGACCTGAGTTGAAGGATCGAAAGCCTGATGAATTAAGCTATCAAGCTGAAATGGGTTTAGCAGCTGCCAAGAACGCTTTGAATCAAGCAAATAAATCCGCTAATGACGTTGGTATGCTGATATCAGCATGTTCTAACTACGAGCGACCTTATCCCAGTTTAGCAATCGAAGTTCAAGAAGCTCTTGGAATTACTGGCTTTGCTTTTGACATGAACGTTGCGTGTTCCTCGGTACCTTTTGCCATTCGATTAGCCTATAATTCCCTAATTACACAGCCTGAACTTCCAGGTGTACTGATTATCAGCCCTGAATTTTACACAGGGCATCTCAATTTCAGGGATCGAGACAGTCATTTTATTTTTGGGGATGCCG
>DPLM01000275.1:5308-6635 GCA_003541985.1 Deltaproteobacteria bacterium
CAGTCATTTTATTTTTGGGGACGCCGCGGGTGCCCTTTATCTGGAACGGAGTGAGACATCGAAATCCACTAACACTTTCTTTGTCAAGAATATTCAACTCCAGACTCACTTTTCAAACAACATTAGAAATGACGGAGGTTTTCTCCGACAAGTTGTGAACAGAACTGATCCATGGCATCCTAGAAATCTATTTTCTCAGCACGGTCGGGCAGTATTTAAGGAAATTATTCCGCTCGTCTCAGAGATGATCTTGAATCAGTTGGAGGAAGAAGGTATCGAAAACAGGTCAGTAAAGCGTGTTTGGTTACATCAGGCGAATAGCAAGATGAATCTACTGCTCGCCAAAAAAATTCTAGCACGAGAGCCTTCACCAGCTGAACTACCGTTAGTTTTAAAAAAATATGGCAATACAGGTGCGGCTGGAGTTGTGCTAGCGTTCTCTGAATCTCAGAATTTGGATCAAGAATCCTGGGGAGTGTTTTGTGCTTTTGGTGCTGGTTATTCTGCTGGCTCAGTTTTGTTACAAAAGTGCTGAAGTACAAGTGTCGTTTATAAGTAAATTCAACAATTGCAAGAGGAAAATCCTTGACAAATGAAACAATAATAATAATAATTTATGGTTTTCAAGTAAATTAAGAATGCGCCAGAAATAAACTCAAAGCATACCTTAATTCCGATTAGCGGAGCCACCCGCAGGAAAAGAACGCGATTGAGAAGTCACTTCTTTCCCTACCCCAAGACAAGGAGTCGTAGTCACTATGACTGAGCAAGCTACAGCAGCCAACGAAAACATAGAAGACAACTCATTTGGTGAAAAAATGGTGCAGTGGCGCGAAAATGCAGGCCTAACTCGCAAAGATTTTGCCCGGAAGCTGAATGTTTCATTGACCGCCGTCAAAAATTGGGAAACTGGTCACTCTACACCAAAACTGACTAAATATAGTGAAATTGCAAAGGTCTTGGGTATCAACGTGCGCGAGATGGGACTTGATGCCAATTTAGACTTGGATCGTGTTGGAGATCGTATCAAATACGCACGTCTTCTTCGAGGTATGTCCATAGAAGCTTTTTCATATGAATTTGGCTTTGCCATTCAAACTGTAAAGAGCTGGGAGTCACACGCTGCCGATGTTTCCGATGCCGCACTCGAGAGAATATCCAGAGCTCTGAACGTGCCTTACGAATTCTTCCGCGTAAAAAGCGACCCACATACTGTTCTCGAAAACGCCTGATTACTCTTGGGGGCAAGCTATGTCCCCAAAATATTACACCCGAATTAGTTCAATTCCCAATCATAATCAATGATGAGGGGAGAATGATCTGAGAA
>DPLM01000062.1 GCA_003541985.1 Deltaproteobacteria bacterium
GAGAAATGAGAATCTGAAGGGGGCCGTGTTGGTTGACAGCAACTTGCAGCGTGCAAACTTGTGGGACGTAAATCTGCAGATTGCGTTCCTTCAGCGAGTGAACTTTCAGAAGAGCTATCTGCAGGGTGCTAAGCTGATGGGGGCTGATCTACAGAACGCAAATTTTCAGGGAGCAGATCTGCGCGGGGCTGATTTGCAGGGTGCTAATTTACAGGGGGTGAACTTCGACGGAGCCAACTTGGAAAGCGCAAAACTCTCAGGAGCTCTCATGCTCGGGGCCAAACTATGCAACACGACCCTACCAGATGGTAAGGTAGAGTACAGTGGTTGTGTGCTGAACAATTGATAACGAAAGAGTAAGATTTCGAATTCTTGAATCAGATCTCAAAAGTCCTCCATCCTTTGGAAGGAATCATCAAATGGAATACCGCCGAAGCTGGTGTAAACTTTATCGATGTAGCCGAATTCTACCACGAAGGTTGGAGTGAAGAGCTACTAGGACAAGCAATTCGAGACACGAGAATTCTTAGTGAGAATTTTGTGATCGCAACAAAAGTTCCTGGATGCACGCGGTCGGGTATCAATGGCATTGAATTGATTCTGGTGCACATTCATCATGAAGTAGATGTCTCTACACGAAAGCTGGGCTTGAATCACATTAGTCCCCACCAAATTCACGGACTGGATCTACTGACAACCGTCGATGAGACCTTGTGGGGCCTTAGATGGCTCTAATACATTGGCGAGGTGTACCATATCGGAATTTTAAATCAGGCAGCCGAGCGAATTGCAAAAGCCAATCATTGGAGCCGATTGAGGTCCGTTCAAGCCTACTACACCTTGGTGGGACGTGATTTGGAACGTGAGGTCTTGCCGATTTGTAAGGAATCAATCGGAGTGATGGTTTGAAGACCCCTTGCTGGAGGTTTGCTCAGTGGTTATTTCCTAGGGAACAGTGACAGCCTAGGAGTAGTCTGATGCACTAGCTTTGTTTTTACGCCGGCAGATTGAGAACGCGCATTCAGCCTCGTCGATGCCATACGGCTGATTGCCGAGGTCCGCGATCGCAGTGTAGCAAGGGAGGCCCAGCCTAGTCTCCTTCAACAAATAGGCAACACGAGCGTCGTCATCGGAGCCAATACTTAGAAGCAGCTAGAAGATAACCCGCAGGTTGCTAGGCTCACGATGACTTCAGTGGAACTGGAAACTCTTGACTCTGTCGTTGCGCTACCCGTTGAGTACTCTGGTGGGATGGAGACACTCCGGAACCAGGGCCAAATTGTGCTTCCAGATCAAAGCTAGTGAACTGGTTTGCCAACTGTACGTTGGTCAAGAAGGGCCCAAATCTCCAGCACTCCTTAACCAAACAATGACTTTAGAAGCCTCTGCCAACGAATCTTGCCATAAGGCAGTCCAATCAAGCGAGCTAGCCAATTCGGTTGCTCCTCTGGAGACAGTGTAGCAATCTCTTGCTGAGCAATTGAGACCCGAATCGGTAGCTGTAGTTTGTCCAAGTTGAACGCCATTGCCTGACGGTGTTGGATTAGGAACTTCCAGGAAGGCTGAAGTTTACGAAGTGTAGCCAATCTGGTGAACTGGAGATGAATTGCGGATCCTTCGCCGACAAGAACCAACTTATCCTGCTCACTCCCAACGATTTCGACCCGACCTTCAAACTCCAGATGACTCATTGCTTTACGTCGCGGGTGCGAATTTTTAGAATTCCGTTGATTTTCCAGTGTCCATGCTCCGCGTCTTGACCTACTCCGCTGGGAGCCCAGACTTCCATATTTTCGAATTCATAGGTGATTTCCGCATTGCGACCAGTCAATTTGTCATAAAGATCAATCGCCAGTTCTGCCCAGGATTGAGTGTGTTTCGATTCTGCCATGAGATTCCTTGCTTTTAGGTGAATAGGTTAAGGTCTTTAATGATCTGAGCCACCGGCTTCACACTATGTACCAGTTATGGTGCGTAAAGCCCTGAAGTGGTGCTTGCCAAGAAATGATAGCGAGCAAGATAATTTTTTCAATCTTCAGTCGCTGTAGACCCTTCAGAAAATGATGGACTACTTGCTCCAGAAAAAATTTGACACCGCCGAGTAGTGAGAAATACGACGTATTTCTCTTCTTTATTATCTGCCTCTTTCAGTATTGCTTCAGAATTTATCTTGTTCTCTGAAAAACGATCAGACTACACTTTCGAAAATTAACTATCTATTTTATGTCTCATTTCCAAAATTTATGTTGGAAATTGTATCGACAAGAATAAGCCCCAGTAATTTGAACCCTCATTCTCTTGCTTTACATGCACTACGCGGCTGCCAAAACGATCGCAATTGACGAAATTCCAGTGATTGACGTACACGCATTGCGCTCTGGTAACCCTAAGTTGAAGCAGGGGGTTGCTCGAAAACTTCGCCAAGCAGCAGAGGGAATTGGTTTTTTTTACATACGAAACCATTGTATTCCATCACAGCTGATCCAACAAGCGCATGTCGCCACACAAAAATTTTTTCAGCAACCATTGGATTGGAAAAACCAGCTAAAGATCAATCCTAATCACCACGGTTTCCTAGCAGTTGGCCAAGCCAAGATGGAAAAGGCCAAAAGAGTAGATCTGAAAGAGAGTTTTGTTTGGGGACTGGATTTACCAGAGGGACACCCTGATATAACCGAGGAAAATCCATTTTTGGGAAGAAACCAATGGCCTTCACAAATGCCGGAATTCAGAGCAGCAGTTTATCCTTTTTTTGAAGCAGGCCTGGAATGTGGGAGAGACATGATGCGGGCTTTTGCCCTCAGCCTTGATCTGCCCGAAGAAACGTTTCTGCAAGCAATCAATCAGCCCATCGCTCGTAGTTCTGTGATTTACTATCCGCCTCACACTTCTGACCTTGGTGAAACTCAATTTGGTGTGGCACCACATACAGATTACGGATGTCTGACCTTACTCTGGCAAGATTCAGTGGGTGGGTTGGAAGTCCAGACAAGGCAGGGCGAATGGGTCACAGCTCATCCATTGGAGGATACCTTGGTGGTCAACGTAGGAGACCTACTTTCTCGTTGGACGAACAACGCTTTTCAGTCCACTCTGCATCGCGTGATCAACCGAAAAAGCATAGAGCGCTATTCAATGGTAATTGCCTGGGATCCTAACTTCGAAACGTGGGTTGATCCAGCAGAGGTTTTTCCAGAAGCAGAGTCAGTG
>DPLM01000010.1 GCA_003541985.1 Deltaproteobacteria bacterium
CACCAGCAGAATAATCTTTAGGTTGCTCTGGTAAATTTATCAATTCTCGTGCTGCCAAAGCACCTGATCCAATGTTGTATGCAGTATTAGAAAGTCCAGCAAGCGCCCAAATCAGAATTCTCTAGAATTTCCTAAAATCCATTCAGCTGTTCTGCTGGGGATAATGTTTTTTTAGTTCGGCCAGAGATATGCTATATTCTTTAAAGGCTTTGACTTATTGGGTTACTAAACACTTTTTGCGTTCCATAATATTTTTTTTTCCAACAGCTACCTTTAAGAGAGCTGATATACACCGATTCTTTCATTAACCGCGACAATCGGTGGCATATTAAAAGGTCACAACCTGGAGGTAGTTAAGGATAGCTGGCTAAGACTACAGCCGTGGTTCAGACAGCATGGTGGTATTCAACAATGTATCTCAAAAAGTTATAGACCTTCAAAATTAACGGGGTCCATCCATTTCAAATTAGTTTATCCTATCCATAAATTTCTCTAGAATTTCTCTAAAAATCTTTTATTTGATAAGGGTTTTTTATCAGATTCTGACCAATTGAAAGAAATGGTCACCAGTCCAAATTAAGATTTGACATGGAATTGACCGGATGACTATTATGGTCACATTAATAAAAACGGCTTCTGATCGTCCTGCGAAACTCAAAAAATTAAATCCCCTTAATTTGATTCTACTAAATTATGATCGTGATGGAGAAACAAATCCAAGCCGCAGCTGAAAAACTATTTCTCCACTATGGGTTTCGTAAGACTAGTGTGGAGCAGATTGCCAGGGAAGCAGGTATTGGAAAGGGAACGATTTACAACTATTTCCGTAACAAAGAAGAGCTTTTTGGGAGTTGCTCACGGCATTGGCGCAACTTAGTGAATGAACATCTGCACAAGCATTGTGAGGATAGCCTTGAACAACCTGCCCGTTGGATTCAGAAGGCAGAATTGCGTTTACAATTTATCCGCAATTTGATTGGTCCCAGTCTTGTCACCGAATCTGTGATGAAGGAATTAGTTGAAGCCACTTTCCTTCTGAGTGATCACGAGGAAGAGTTACTTGAAGAGACTATTCTGTTGGTGGATGAAGGTCAGAAAAGCGGGGCTATTCGTCCTGAACTAGAACAGCTGAAAACTGCGAAACTACTGTTGCAGATGGAGAGACTTTGGGTTCCCCGTTGGCTTTCCCTTGCAGACTGGGAGACGGTTAGTGAGGAAGTCAAGCAATTACACGAGCTTATTTGGTATGGTTTGCAACTACCAGAGCAATCGTCCGCAGTTAAACATCGAGATGAGACACCCGCTTTTTAAAGTCTTTTGTAAAAGGAGAAATTTGCGAAAGTATTTATTTCTTGGTCTGTTGCTCAGCTTACCAAATATTTTATCGGCACAAATCTCAGATGACTTGATTAGTGACCCCTTGGTTGCAGAATTAGCCGAAAGAGCTGAGATCTTTCGCTATGACGACCGAGATGTAGTGAAAGTTTCTCTTGAAGACATTCTACTGTTGACCATCAGTCGTAGTCTGAGCCTGGAAGCATCACGTCTTTCTGAGGATATTGCCAACCAAGAATTTAAGTCTGTGCAGGCGCGTTACTTTGATCAAGTCACGACTCGTACCGGTTTCGAGAGAAACACGATCTTGACCAATGATCCAACCCAAGTACCCCAAGACAGATATGCAGTTGGTAGTCGTTCAGATTCCATCCAATTTTCCTCTACTTTTGTAAGACGATTAAGAACTGGCAGCAGTTTTGGCTTTACCCTACAAGAACAATTTTATCAAAGCGAAACATTGAGCCGACAAGAGGAAATGGGTTCATTAGATTCAGGCTCTTCAGGAAATTGGCGAGATATAGCCTCAGTCAAAGCCTTCGCTAGTATTCCATTTTTTCAGGATGCAGGCGAGGAAATCAACAATCTCACAGAAAGTTTTGCAGACCTAGGAATTGACCGCAGTAAAGCGTCCATAAAACTGGCTGAATTGGCTCAATTAGCGATGGTAGCCTCCACCTACTGGGATATGGTTGCAGCTCTAGAAAACATCGAAATTCAAAAGTCATCAGTTAAACTTTCTGAACAGTTGCTCCAAGACAACCAGGCACGGCTGCAAGTAGGGACGCTGAATCGAACAGATGTACTGGTGGCTGAAACCCAGCTTTCTAGAGATCGTCAAGCACTTTTTTCAGCTAGACTGGATGCATTGAGAATCGAAGATCAACTGCGAGCAGTCTTGAATTTAGGAGAACTCGAGCTGGGGTTTTATCCAAGCAATCGCCCAAAATTAAGAGATTTTTTTCCGGACCCTGCGAGTCTCCGAACACAAATCCTCGAAAATGATCCACAATTGAGGTTGCTCGAAATTTCCATTAACAGTGCCAAGCTGGAGGTTCGGCAGGAGGAAAACAGGCTACAAACCAACTTGGATCTGGACTTGAGTTACACGGTGACAGGTTATGCAAATGCACCCTTGATTAGTTCTGGTGATTTTATAGAACCGGGCCTGCATGGGTTCGAGGCTTCATTGACTTGGACTGTTCCTCTCGGCGACCAGGCTACACCAGAGCGAATCAAGCAAAAGAAAATTAAACAAGAGCAAATTCTACTGAACATCGATAGCCGCAAGTCCGAACTCGATGTTAGTCTTCAAACAATTTTACGAGACTTGGAACTCTCAGAGCAGGAAGTCAGTACTGCTCAGGCAGTGGTTAAGTTGGCAGAGGAGCAATTGCAAAATGAGATTGACCGCTTCAATTTAGGGCAAGGCACAAGTTTTCAGGTATCACAGTTCCAGCAACAACAGTCTCAGGCCAAAGCACAAGAGATTCTTGCCCGTATCCGTTATGAAAAAGCCTATCTTCGTCTTTTAACCCTCACAGGTCAGATTTACGAAGAATTCAACCTCAATCGAACAAAGCCCTAGGAGTCGTTTCGTAATGTCTAAGAATCTTCATGTAAATACTCTGAAACTGCTCGGGCTTATCCTAGTTTCTGGACTGCTAGCTGCTTGTGAAAAACCTACTGAACAGCCAGACACAAGGGAGTTGGCTAACCAAGTTGCTCCGAGGACAGAAGCACCTGCCCCACCTAAGCGAGTAAATGTAGCTACATTGACTCTAGTGCCGCAGTCACTTCAGCACAAGATTGAATTTGTCGGGAAGTTGCTACCAAACGATCGTGTTAATGTTCACAACGAGCTGGCGGGGGTTGTAGAAAAAGTGAAATTTGAGGAAGGTGAAAAAGTCTCAAAAGGTCGTGTCCTTGCCCATATTTCCACGAAGGAGTTAACTGTTCGACGTGATATGGCCAAGGCAGACTTTCAGTTAGCTGAAATCAATTATCATCGAAATCTACAGTTAGATCGCAAGCAATTGATCGCTCGCTCAATTCTTGACCAAAGCCGTACCCAGCAACAGATCGCGAAGTACAATTGGGATTTAGCAGAGGTGCAACTGCAAAAATCCTTGATCAAGGCTCCAATCAGCGGAGTTGTTAAGGTTCGGGCGGTGGAGCCTGGTGAATATTTGAAAGTTGGTATGAAGTTGTCTGAAATTCTGGATTTGCGGAAAATGCGAGTTGAGTTGGATGTACCCGAATTGGAGATAGCTAAGTTGCGAAAAGAGCAGGCTGTAAAAGTTGAACTATACGCTGAACCTGGTCAACGATACGATGGCAGAATATATCGTATCGGAGTTGAGGCTGACCCCCAAACACGTTCCTTCCGAGTGGAAGTACAGATGGCGAATCCCGAACAACGTCTAAGATCTGGAATGCTTGCAAAGGTATCCATTGATTTGGGTATGTCTAAAAATCAGGTTGTAATTCCAAGAAATGCCATCATTGAGGGGGAACTTGAACGTGTGGTCTTTGTCGCATCCGATGGTAAGGCTAAGCGTCGAGTCATCAAAACAGGGATCAGTGAAGACAATCAAGTTCAGGTAATCTCTGGCCTCGAACACGGAGAATCCCTTATTGTCGAAGGCCAAACGAGGCTGATCAATAATGAGCCCATCAACATCACCCGCAGTGATTCCTGAACGGTTTTTATGTACCCAAGCCATATCGCCATTCGTAATGCAGCCTCAATTTTCGTCCTGGTGGTCATAGTTGCAGTGATTGGTTTTCAGTCCTACCGCGAACTACCCCGGGAAGCCAGCCCTGATATTACAGTGCCCATTTTGATTGTTGCGATTCCTTTTCCAGGAGCTTCTCCGCAGGATGTTGAATCCTTGATTACCTACAAGGTTGAAAACGAATTCCAAAATCTCAAAAGTCTTAAAAAACTGGAGTCAACTTCATCTGAGGGGATTTCAGCCATTACGCTGGAATTTGATCCAAATTATGAAATTAGTGAGGCAAGAACCAAGGTTCGTGAAAAGCTTGATACCGTCGCCCCAGAGCTTCCAGATGATGCGGAAGAGCCAGTTATCAGTGAGGTCAACCTGTCAGAGCAACCAATGTTGTTGATCAATTTGTCAAGCACATTGGAATTGCAAAGTTTAACCGAAGTTGCAGATGATCTTAAGGAAAAGATCGAGGCTATTCCTGGGATTCTGGAAGTTCGTCGAGTTGGAGGAGTGGAACGGGAGATTCGAGTCTACGTCAATCCAGACAAACTGCAGTATCACAATCTGGATCTGAACCAAGTAACTAGGGCCATTTCTGCTGAAAACACTAATATCCCAGGTGGCACAATCGAAATGGGTCCCACCAAATACTTGGTACGGGTACCAGGTGAATTTGAGACACCGATGGCCATCAATGAGGCCTTAGTAGCAGTTTCTGGAGATCAGGTACCTATTAGGGTCAAGGATCTCGGTCG
>DPLM01000152.1:0-796 GCA_003541985.1 Deltaproteobacteria bacterium
ACAACTAGCTATGATCATGGGAGGCAGAGCGGCAGAACATCTTGTTTTTAATCGCTTCACAACTGGGGCCTCTGATGATCTTAAGAAAGCTACTGAGATTGCCCGAAAAATGGTTTGCCAATGGGGGATGAGTGAAAAACTCGGACCGTTGACTTATTCGGAGGAGCGCAATGCTTACCTTGGGCGGGATATGCTTCAGCACAAGTGGTTTAGTAATGCGACTGTGAAGATGATCGACAAAGAGGTTCGAAGCCTGCTCAATGAGTCCTATCAAAGAGCTTTCAGTCTGCTGGAAACGAATCGACAGGTACTAGACTATTTGGCAGAACAACTGATTGAGTCCGAAACAATCGATGGAAACCTAGTTCGCGAAACTCTAAAAAAACCTCCTGCTGTCAACTGACCAAGGAAAGCTTACCAAATGGATTTTTGGAGTTTAGTACCGCTTCGTTGGCAGGATCTGATTGACATCCTTCTGCTTTCCTTTCTCTTCTATCGTATTTTACTCTTGATCAAGGGCACAAGAACTATCCCGATGTTGATGGGGATGATTATCCTGCTAGTACTTTATCTGGTAGCTAGGTTTCTCCAGCTTGATGCTACGGGTTTGCTCATGGATAATTTGGCAAATTCATTGGTTCTGGTGCTGGTTGTTTTGTTTCAAGCTGATATCCGGAACGCACTGGCCCAATTTGGGTTGATTACGCTTTTTCGGGACAACCGAGCCCAACAGCAAGATGTTGCGGAAAGAGTTCTTGCAGCCTGTCGGACCATGGCTAGACGCAAGATTGGAGCT
>DPLM01000152.1:1185-2559 GCA_003541985.1 Deltaproteobacteria bacterium
CAATTAATGGTCTTGTTAGCGAAAGCCTTTTGCTGAGCATCTTCCATCCAACATCTCCATTGCATGACGGTGCTGTGATCTTGGGTAGAAAGGGAGACTTGGTCGCAGCCAAGTGTATCTTGCCAGTTTCAATGAATCAAAACCTCTCAACAATGCTGGGTACACGTCATAGGGCAGCTCTTGGGTTGACAGAAGAAACTGACGCTGTGGTCTTGATTGTCTCAGAAGAGCGAAAGGAAATCAGCCTGGGTTTTCAAGGTCAGCTTATGAGAGAAAGTGAGGTAGATCTTAAGCAAATGTTATTCAGTTTACTCAGTGGTAAGACAACCTCGATCAAAGCAAAGAAATCAACTGCAGAAGAAGATATTCTCCTTGACGACAGCTTCTCCACTAGCCGAACGGGCGAGTCATCACCAAATTCCGCAGCTACTTCATAACCAAGTTCCATTCCAAGCTGGTATGCGGAATAATTTGCCCTTCAAGGTCCTTGCGATCGTCCTGGCCCTAACTGTTTGGTTCCTCGCTAAACAAGAGGAAAAACCAGTTCAGGTCAGCTTTTTCGCTCCCATTATTTTCACAAATCTACCACCAATGCTACAAGTGTCAGTGAACCCGACCCAAGTCAATGTCTCTGCTACTGTAAGCCAGCGCCGAAGTAGCTCTCTGAATCCTGCAGAAATTCGGATGCTCCTTGATCTGGAGACAGCACGTCCCGGGACTTATACATTCCCAGTTGAAACAGATAGTCTTCAGACACCCGTCCCTCTGAAAATTGAGAAAATTGCACCGACTCAGGTAGAATTAGTAATTGAAGAGTTGATCGAAAAGGAGCTTCCTTTACAAGCACGCTACAGCGGACAACTAGGAGCAGGTTATCTTTTAGAGCGGCTTGAGATTGTTCCCCCAACTGCAAAAATTCGGGGCCCTAAACGCTTGCTGGATCCACTTTCTCAGTTAATGACTAGAGAGATTGATCTAAATAATCTTGTCAGTACCATCGACATGATAGTCAAAATTGATTTGCCTTCTCAAGAATTTCAGATCGTGAATCAGGGGATTGATTATTACACCGCACATATTACTGTGGCAGCTTTACCAGTCAAGAAACGCTTTGACAATGTACCGATTTACTTTAGAAATTCCGAATATGTTTCATTGATCAACCCCAGTACCTTCAATTTGTTTCTTGAAGGTCCACCTGAGGTGGTGAATTCGCTTAACAGCAGTGACGTGTACGGAACATTAGACTTGCTTGAGTACGCTCCAGGTAGTTATCAAATGACGCCTAAACCTGTCGTACCAAGACAAGTTAGTGTGTTACAGCAGTGGCCAATCATTTCTCTATGGGTAAAGTCAACTCAACTCTCTGAATCA
>DPLM01000327.1 GCA_003541985.1 Deltaproteobacteria bacterium
TCCGTCCATCTGGCATCGTCGTGTTGCAGAGGCGAGATCCCCCAAATAAGGTCTTGTTCACTTTTAAGTAAATTATACTGGCTCCTTCTAAATGTATCTTTTGTAGATTGGCTCCTTCCATGTTGGCTCCCTCCGGGTCTGCTCCTTCCAGATTAGCCCCGTCGAGATTGGCTCCAGTCTAATTAGCTCGCTGAAAAATGTACCCTGTAGATTAGCTTAAGAGAGGTTCGCGTAGCCTAAGTATGTTTCTCGCAGATTAGCCTTCTGCAGCATTGCCAATTCAAGCTTGGCATCGCTCAATTAGGCCTTTTGCAGGTTGGTTTCTTTCAAAACTGCAATAAAAAGGTTCGCTCCCTAAAAGGCTCTCTCCAAGTTGGCCCGTACTGTTACCGCTTCTGACAGGTTTCCCTCTAGACAAGCGTTGGTTCCCTTCAGGCGTTGTAGATTGTCCTTGCTTACCATTTTTCCACAGAAAAATTAGATTCAACAGTAATATCATATTTTTAATGAATTCATAACGGCGAAAATTTGTGCTTAATTTTATCTCAGATTTTGCAAATCTGTTACAAAATAATTACTGAATTCTATTTACATGACGCTGAACATCGCTTTCGTTATCTGCCCTGTTGTTCAAGCTTTTCAATCAATGAGAATTAACCTTCAGATTTTATCGAATCGGCGATCCTATCCCTCAGGATAAAAATAAGCTGCAGTCGGTATCTCGCTAGCAAGCTCAAGACGTTGTGAACGACACTTTTCCTAGGCTTTCCAGGATCGGGAAGCAAAGGCACCACCTGTTGGAATATCGAGCATCAGCGGTATAAGTAACGTTTGGAGCAGGCTGGACATCTCTTCAAGTATCGTTGGCCAACTGAAATCTTGGGGAAAACAGGCAACCGATGGGACTATCAAACCGACCTGGCACGACACCGGGAATAGAATGCAGAGCCCACTCAAGTCAGAGTTGATCCGGCCATTTCACGCTAACTAGCAAGAGTCTGATGCCGTGATCGCGTTCCTGGAAGGATTAACCGATGCGCATTTTTCTAATTGATCCTCCCATTGCCAACCATTGGCCTGAGAATGATCCTGCTCAGAGAATTTAACGTTTTTGAGTCGGGATGTAGATACGCTTTTACTAGCAGATTTTTGGTAGCTGGGATATAAGAATTATCAACAAACCCATGAGGCATCACACTCAAGTATTGCTCTGTATTCTGCCAGCTGCACCGAATGACGCAGCAGGACTCTCAACCCGAAAGCGTAAACTATGCTCACCCTCGCCAATACGAATTTGCAAATCTCTCCACTTTGCCTAGGAGGGAATGTCTTTGGCTGGACGGCGGATGTTGCCAACTCAGAAGCGGTACTTAGTCATTTTACAGACAACGGTGGGAATTTTATCGACACCGCAGACATGTATTCAGAGTGGGGCAGCGGCAATGTTGGTGGGGAATCTGAAACAATCATTGGTAACTGGCTCAAGAAGCGTGGAGGTCGCGAGTCTTTGGTGATTGCAACCAAGGTCGCCAAGCTGAGTACTCGACGCGGTCTCTCATCTAAGAATCTTCAGGCAGCCTGTGAAAATTCCTTGAGTCGTTTGCAGACTGATTACATTGACCTCTACTACGCCCATGAGGATGATCCCCAAACCCCCCTTGAAGAAACATTAGGTGCCTTTGATTCGCTGATTCAATCGGGCAAGGTGCGCTATGTTGCGGCTTCTAACTTTACAGCAGAACGACTTCAGGAATCTTTGGAAGTATCACGTAAAAATGGCTTTGCTGCTTACGTAGCTGCCCAAGATCAGTTCAACCTGCTGGAACGTGATTATGAACGGACTCTGCAGCCCACTCATATGCAGAACTCTCTCAGTCAACTACCTTACTTCGGCTTGGCGAGAGGATTCCTAACCGGCAAATACCGGCCTGGCAAAAGCGTTGACTCAATGCGCGCTGGTGGAATGGGTAGCTACCAGAATGAGCGTGGTTGGGCTTTACTGTCGAAATTGGATGATCTGGCTGAGAAGCACCAAACCACAGTTTCGGCCATCGCACTGGCTTGGTTGCGTGCTCGGCCAAGCGTTGCCGCGCCGATCGCTTCGGCTCGAACTCTTGAACAACTTAAGGAGATCATGCCGGTCGTCGAACTCTCTACTCAAGAATTGCAGATCTTGACCAACTCTTGAGCCATTTATAGATTCATCTCCGCACCAGCGTTGCAGGTCCGCTGTTCAAATTGGGTCAGATTTTTTATGAAGATTTTGGAAAAACAATCTATTTCTTCCCAAGAAAAAATTCGACTTCGAACTAGATTTTGGAAGAAACTTCCGGAAGTTTTGGGATGGACTTAGAAGGCAAATGTTTCAGGTTTTCAGATGAGCCTGCATATAAACGGAATCAAGGAAGCGTCCGAACTTGAAACCGATGTTTTGAAAAACACCTACCTCCACGAAGCCAGCAGGCTCCTGCAAACGAATAGATGCGTGGTTGGTCGAATCTCCGATTACAGCGATCATCTCCAGATAGCACAGAGTGCCACACTGCGACAGCAATTCTTGTAAGAGCTTGAGTGCGATCTCCTTTTTGCTGAATTTAGGCTGGGGATAAACTGAGTCTTCCAGGGTTAAGAGATAACCTGCCCGAGGACGATAGGGATTCACGTAGGCATAACCAGCAATTTGTTTGGCAACTTCTGCTACAAGTTAGGGTACATCATTCTCTTGAACAGATTGGGCCTGGACGATCATCTCTTCGAGACTTGGGGGTTCCCATTCCCAAGATCCGTTGCCATGCAGTACATGGTGGGCGTAGATCTGCTGAATCTGAGGTAGGTCGTCTGCAACAAGAGGTCAGATTTTCAAGGAGGTGCTAGCATAAAACCAGGATTCAACTCACTTACCGCCCCAAGAATCACGCAAGGTGACGATGCGATTGAAGACCAAGGAATCCGCGTTAGAGTCCCGAGAATCGAGACAGAAGTAACCAAGCCGTTCGAATTGATAGG
>DPLM01000296.1 GCA_003541985.1 Deltaproteobacteria bacterium
GGAATAGTACCCACCAATCCGCTAGCCAGGTGCTTTGCTGATCTCTCTGGAAGAGTAGGCCAATGGTTGGGGAAACATTGTGATCAGGTTTTCTTTTGTGCGGCTGGTCTTCCACTACAACTCAAGTGAATGAATAAGAATGTTAGAGGGAATGGATGATTTTGGGTTGGTGATCGCAGGGCACGGTAGCCGAGATGCTGATGGTACTAGGGAATTTGAAGAAGCCCTCATGCTTCTCAAGCAACGTCAGCCAGATCGGGTCATCACACATGGCTTCCTTGAGTTTGCAACTCCTACAATTGATGAGGCTTTGCGCAAAAATGCCCGCATGGGTTCTCGCAAGATTGTAATGGTGCCTGGAATTCTCTTTGCGGCAAGTCATGGAAAAAACGACATGCCTGTTGAATTACTGAGTGTAAAGCCAGAATTTCCGGAAATCGAATTCCACTACGGTGGGCCGATGGGTATTCATCCACTGCTGCTCGAGCTGTTTCAAGAGCGAATTATCAGTGCTGAAGCACAATCTGCCCAGATGATCCCTCGGCATGAATCGCTACTAGTCGTTGTAGGACGTGGGACCACCGATCCAGATGTGAATTCCAATGTCAATAAGCTAGCACGCATGGTTGAGGAGGGGATGGGTTTTGGGAGTTCCTATGTCTGCTACTCTGGAACTGCAAAGCCCCTAGTTGCTGATGGAATTGCTAGGGCTGCACAAATGGGTTATCGGCGTGTCGTGGTGATCCCTTATTTTCTATTCACTGGTATCCTGATCAAGCGGATTTACAGCGCTATCGATAAGATTCAGCCCAAATTTCCTGATGTAGAAGTTCTCAAAGCAGGCTATCTGGGAGTTCATCATCATGTGACAGATGTCTGGGTCGAAAAGGCCCGTGAAGCGTTGGTTGGCATCAATTCCTCCAACTGTAGCCTGTGTAAGTACCGCACCCAGATCGTGGGTTACGAAGGTGAGGTTGGCAAAGTACAGGAGGCCCACCACCATCATGTACGTGGGATTCTGGGAGATACGCATACGCACCACCACGGAACTGAAGCAGCAAATTCCCACTCCCATCCGCACATGCACGATCACACTGCGGATGTGGGCCATACTCTCGAACATTCGCATGCTCATGAGCACAAATCTGCCGTAAAGTTCTCCAGCGCCTACGTTCCGCATCCGATTGAGGCAGAGAGCTTCCAGCTGATCGAAGCGAACTACGACTGGAGTGCTTACAGTTCTGGGGTCAAAGCCATCCTGCAGCGACTAGTGCATACCAGTGGAGACTTTGGAATAGTCGAAGATGTCTTCTTATCACCAACTGCGATTCAGCAAGGTGTTAAGGCGCTGCTAGACGGAGCTATCATAGTAACGGATGTAACCATGGCGCAGAGTGGTCTAAAACGTAGCTTACTCTCCAGCCTAGAATTGACTACCAGTTGTTTGGTGCATGATCCAGAGACACACTTATTGGCTGAAGCCTCTGGATTGACACGCTCTGCAGCCGGGATTCGCAGGGCTTTTCTCCAACACCAAAATGACCAAATCATCCTGACGATTGGTGACGCACCAACAGCGATTCGTGAAACTCTGCGGCTGATTCAGCAGGAACAGTGGCAACCAAGGCTAGTTATTGGGTTGCCCGTTGGTTTTGTGGGAACTCGCGAGTCCAAGCAGGAACTTCAAGAATGCCAACTTGTCCCCAGAATCACCAACCGAGGGACTCGAGGAGGATCAAATTGGGCCGCAGCTGTAGTCAACGCGCTGATGATTCAGGCATGGAACCAGAAAGTCCTCGGACCGCACACAAAAGAATTGAATTCGACCTCAGCGTCCCAGCCCCTAATGGTCTACGACGAGGCTTAACGACAGGCACCTGTGCTACGGCTGCCACACAAGCAGCGCTGCGCCTTTGGCTGGGAGAAAGCGTACCCCAAGAGGTAAAAGTGGATCTTCCGGAGGGCAATTACTTTGTACGAGTACCGATCGAGCGAGTCCAACAATTCACGGACGTGTGCACCGAAGCCAGCGTGATCAAGGACGCAGGCGATGATCCAGATGTAACCCACGGCAGTCGAGTAAGGGTTCAACTCAAAGCTGAGGGAACTGGAATCCAATTTAGTGCAGGAAGTGGTGTAGGAACGATCACCAAACAAGGTTTTTCCCTACCCATCGGAGAGCCTGCGATCAATCCGGTTCCCAGGCAGATGATGATTCAGACCATTTTGGAGACACTGGAGGCTTACCCACAGCACCGTTCTCAAGGATTCACAGTAATAGTTGGTATTGACGAAGGCGAGCAACTGGCAGACAAGACCTACAATCCGCGCCTTGGGATCGTTGGTGGTCTTTCCGTGCTGGGAACCAAGGGAATCGTCGAGCCCAAGTCCCTCGCATCCTGGCTGGCATCCATTGAATTGTATGTGCGCATTGCCCTCGCCGATGATGCCAAGGCAATTGTACTGGCACCTGGAAACATTGGACAACTGGTGGCAGAACAGCAGCTCGGTCTGACTCCCGAAAGAGTCGTACCGATGGCAAACTTTATAGGCTTTGCACTGAATGCTGTTGATCAGGAACTTGGCGATCACCATCGAAAACTTGAAAAGCTTTGGTTGGTCGGACACCCAGGAAAACTCGCTAAAATTTTGGAAGATCATTGGGATACGCATTCTGGAGTCAGTCCAATGGCGATGGAGGGGATCCTTAAACTGGCAAAAGCTTTTGGGGTAAAGCCGAGTCTGCTTGAAAAGTGTAAGAGCGCAAAGACGGTGGAGGCGATCATTCAGCAGTTTGGTGATACCCCAAAAAGTTCTCAGTTCTGGCAACTGGTCGAGCAACGCATCACTAATAAGATCCAACCTCGACTTCAACACGTATTGGAAGTCCAGACCCTACTGTTCGACATGCACCGAAATCCCTTAGGCTTGCCGCTGACCCAGAGCTACGAATGACTGAAAGCAAACTGGTGGGTCGATTTGTTGGAATCGGTGTGGGGCCAGGTCCAGCCCAACTAATCAGCGTCGCTGCCTGGGAGGAGTTGCAATGTTGCGATTTAATTTGCTATCCAAGGGCGACCTCTCAAGAATCTTCGGCAGCTTTGCATGCTCTAGAAGGCCTAGAACTGCCTCAAGCTGAGTTGCGAGAGATCTTCTTTGAAATGAGTTCGGATCGAGATCGATTAAGAACATACTACAG
>DPLM01000256.1 GCA_003541985.1 Deltaproteobacteria bacterium
CCGCCACGGGAATGCGCCCCTATCGATCCAAGTTCCCGCCACGGGAATCTACCGTTCTCGGTTAAGCATCAACCTTAAGAGTTGTGGTCAAGAAGGACAGGATCTTCTCAAGCTGAGAGTCGTCCACACCAGTTATTTCAAATTTGGTAGCGCCCTTATTCGTGACGGAATGCTTCAGAGTTTTGCCATCTTTCGATTTATATACAACAGGCTTCCACGTCTTTGGCTCTTCCACTTTAGTTCTCACAGCACTCTTGAGAATCTTGATAACCTCCTCTACATCAGGAAGCTCTGTCTTTTCACTAAGGGCAGCTTTTCTCATATCAAGCAATTCGTTGGCTTTGCCAATCAGAGCGCGTTCACCTTTCTTCTTCAACTGCGCAATCGTCTCACCATAAGAGAGAGGCATATCGGATGGCGACGGAAGGATGCGAACAAACACTTCATCCAGCTCTACGCAAGCACGATAACGTGATATGTGCGAAGAGCTAATTCCTTTGGCCGCACCCAACTGGGTCCAATTCTCATACTCTCCACGCTCAATCTGTTTCTGATAGGCTTTGGCTTTTTCATATGGGCTTACATCCTGATGCTTGTTTTCGATGATGCCGAGTTCTCGCACATCTGCATCTGGTACATCACCAACAAGTGCCAAGTATTCCTGCTTTGCCAACTTGACCGCTGCTAAACGTCGAGAACCTTCAATCAACTCAAACCGGCCATCTTTTGTCGGGCGCAATGTACCAGGCTTTTGCTGCCCGTGTTTCTTAATGGATGGCAGTATGTCCTGGAGAGATATTTCATCCAGGAATTCTTGAATACGCTCATTCTCAGGAGAAACATCAATTAGAGACGTATCAACACGTCGAAGCTCGAAAGTCACTTCCTGCTTAGTTACAGGCATAGTGAGCACAATAGGAGCACCTTCAGACCCAGAATTTTTTGCTTCTTCTAGTGCTTTCAGAAGATCTGCCTTTTCCATCTCAAACTTCTGCTGGGCCTCTTCGAGTGCTTTTTCCGCTTTCTGCTTATCGGCTTTCAAACCATCGGTAACGCTTGTTGGACGCTTATCACCCGTCATCACACCCAATGCCGGAGAAGGTCTCCGGCTTCGACGCGGAGTGTTTTCTTCTTTTTCGTCCGATCCTGCCCCAGAAAGCAGCTCGTCAATATTCCCATACTTGTCATTTGCCATAATTACATACCCTCCCCTGCTCTAGCTTTTGCTTCCTCCAGTTCCGCTTTCACTGAATCTGCGTTTGCCATAATTTGATCAATTTTATCCAGATGCGAAGTTCTCAGAACCTCTTCGTAACATGTTTCCCAAACTGCATCGTGCATTTCTTCAAATAACTTATCGAACATCTCGCAAGTTGATTTCAGTCTCTTACGATTATCAGACTCTGCGGGATTCTGTTCATAGATTGAGTAAGTAGAGTTTGTAGCCTTACCAATTTCGTCAGAGGCATGTGCTTCATTAGATAGAACATCTCCTCTTTCGACAGTAAACAGTGGACGAATAATCTGGCCCATGAACTGAGCATAACTACTGCCGGAATACTTTGTAATGAAGAAACGCATGTCAGGGACGTTTGGATAGATTCCTCCTTCGTCATATGTCTCAATGGTTTCAGCCACCAAACCTGCGAATTGAAGCGTTGATGCAAAGTCCAACATAGCCGCTGGAGTGGGCACAAAAACCATGTCACATGCAGACACCACATTAAGCGTGCTGATGTTTAAAGAAGGAGTTCCATCAATAACAATGAAGTCGTAATCCTTTCCTACCTCAACCAACCCACTACGCAATTTCATAATTCGGTCGATGAAAGGGACGTTCGCATCATCCATAACCTTCGGCATCATCAAGTCAATATTAAGGTTCTGCAAACAACTCGGAATAATGTCGATGTTGTCCCAGTAGGTTTTCTGAATCGCATAATGCAAAGACCGAGAAGCGCCTTCTGGATGTCCGGCCTCTACCAGCGCTTCGTCATCTTCCAGAAAGAACGGTGCGATGGTGTTTTCATAATGAACGTTATCGTCGGGTCTCTTCCCAAAGAAGAAACTCAATGACCCTTGGGGATCAGTATCAAGTAAGAGAACGCGATACCCCTTCATAGCAAGGTACTGAGAAAACAAGTGACAGGTAGTTGTCTTCTGACTTCCACCTTTCAAATTGAGGATGCCAACCACAGCAGCAGACGCACCTTCAGGCTTTCGAGGAGCCGTATTGAACACCTGGCGAATATGATTGATATGATTCATGGTGTATCCAGAACGAACCTTCTTAGCTGTATCTAAACGATACTCTGGTTCTGGTAGTCGCCCATCTTGTTCTGCCGCGTAAAGGAGAGAGTGACTGATACCTGCAAGCTCAGCAGCCTGAGTTGTACCGTAACGACGTTTCTGAATACGTTCATCTACCTGAGCGACCTCCAGCCACTCCGGATCATGCTTGGATTTTTGTGTCTTGCGGACCAGGCCAGGAATCTCTTTCATGATGGTCTCGCCGCGTTTTACCACTGTGCTGATCTTTTTAAGAGAAGCCAGCAGGTAGCTTTTTTGGGTGTCGTTATCGGTCATTTCGGTATCCTTTGCTGTTCAAATTGACTTTTTTCACGTATCGTGGATAATCCGATTCTATATTCACGCTTTACTAAAAAAAAGCACTATTTGGTGAATATGCTAATTTTTAAGGGCAATCTGTTA
>DPLM01000036.1 GCA_003541985.1 Deltaproteobacteria bacterium
TTGTACATGATACTGAGCCTGAACGTGTCGTTCTCCTAGCTCTAGCAAACGAGTCTTCTGTTGTTCAAGTCGCTCGTTTACGAAATTGCGCTGGTTAGTCGCATTCGTCAATTTAGTATGAGTTTGCAGTAAATTCTGCTGTAAGATTTGAAGCAGATTGTTCTGTGACGCCAAAGCTTCATTTTCCTGAATGCGATCACTGTCCAATCTTTGCAGAGCCTCTTCAAATAGCTGATAATTTTTTTGGAGGATCTCCACTTCGAGTTGATCTTCTTGCGCTTCCAGTTTTAACTCATTTTGGGCTTCTTCCAGTTGATGATTGTCATAAATGAGTTGCTGAATTCTCTCCTCCGAATTTTGTATATCTTGAGAGATCAAACGTCTTTGGCTCTCAGCATCATGAAGCTCCTTATCAATCAGCAACATTTCATTACGAGTTGTGGCTAGCTTTTCACCTGATACAGTGATTTCAAGGCCTAGTGCCTCTAATTCAGTAACTTTTGTTTGCTTGGTCAATTGCTCTGCAGTTTGTGTCGCCTCAGTTTTTGCTATTCTTGATTTGGCTGCTTCTTCACGTCGTTTTGCTTGATGCCATCGATAAAAGATTAACTTATACTCTGCTTTCCTGATGTCTTCCCTAAGTTTGAGATAGAGTCTTGCTTGTTCCACTTGATCTTTCAGACCTTTCTCCTGCCGCTCCAACTCCTGAAGAACATCATCGACACGAAGCAAATTTTGGCGCGTTTCATCCAGATGTTTCTCAGCAGATTGTCGCTTAAGTCGAAACTTTACGATTCCAGCAGCATCGTCAATGAAATTTCTTCTTTCTTCAGGTCTTGCATTGATCATCTCCTCAATTTTTCCTTGTTGGATAATGGAATAACCTGTGCTTCCTCCGACTCCAGTGTCCATAAAGAGTTCGCGAATATCAAGCAATCGAACTGGAGTTTTATTGATCAAGTATTGGCTCTCACCTGAGCGATAGAGGCGCCGAGTTATTTCAATTTCACTGTATTCTCGGTACTTGGGAAGTGTATCGCCAGTTGGATTTGTAAAGGTAAGTGTAACTTCGGCCATTCCCAACGGTTTTTGGTAGGCACTTCCGGCAAAGATGACATCTTCCATGGAACCTCCACGCAGTTGCTTAACTCTTTGTTCACCAAGTACCCAGCGAATGGAGTCAACTACGTTGGATTTTCCACACCCATTGGGTCCCACGACAATGGTGACCCCATTATGTTGGAAAGTGAAGGAGGTGGGATGGCAAAATGATTTGAATCCGGCGATGCGCAGCCCTTGAATGCGCATTGAAAATCAAATGCCAGAAGGTGGGTCTACAGACTTTTCCTCAACGTCCGAATCTTCTGGTGCAACTGCTGCAAGATTTTGCTGTCTCATGCCTTCAAGCGATTCTTTTCTTTTGTTGAAAAATTGCCGGTACTCAAAATCTTTCTCTTCCATGACTTCGTCAAAGAAGCTTTTCCAGAGGCCTCGTTCAGGAAAACTCATTTCATCAAAACATCTAACGAAAAGCATGAGCCACTGGCGTTCTTCTTCGAGCAACAGCATGTAGTCGTAAGTCAAGCCCTCAAGATTGAGTTGTTCCTGCGCTAAAAGCTCCCTGACCTCATCCACGAGTTCACCTTCAACACTTCTTGCAATTGTATTTTGTAGCATCTGACATTGTAGTCGGGCAAGCTCGAGTTGTTTTCTGCACTCTACCAGTTGGGATATATTTGAGACGGAGGCCTGTTCCTGCAACCGAAGAGTCTGAACCAGTAGTTCTCGTTCCGTAACCTCAACTGTTGATTCAATGGATTGATCGGTCATTTAGTTTTAGCTTATTGGTTTAGCTGTAGGCACTCTGAAGAACTCAGGAAAATTGATGGTAGGAGATTATTCTGAGTTTGGAAGAGTAATTTTTAGAACAATCAGATGAGGATAAAGACTATACAATACGTTTTAAAATCATCAAGGCACTGTAGAATCAACCACAACTTATTTTAACTGTTCAGCATGGATTAGGCAGCCTAAAGTAGCTTCTCTAATTCGAGACTAGTTGCTTCCCAATTCTGTAAATGCTGACTAAGCATCTTTTGCACACTTTCCTGCTCTACTTGGAGTTTCTTAATTTCCATGGGATCGGTGGATTGAAAGTATCCCTCCTTACCAAAATTCTCTTCAATATTCTGAAGTTGATCTTCGTTTTTGGCGATTTCTCGCTCAAGTTGTTCTACCGTCCGTTGGAGCTGATTAATGCGCTGCTTTTGTAATTTACGTTCTTGATGACTTATTCGTGATTTTGTTTTTTGAGTACTTTCCCTTTGAGTTTGGCTTGGTTTTTGGTCATGCAATGAAGCTGAATCACGATTCAAATAGTCATCGCCAAATCTTTCTAAATATTCTTGGTATGGACCTGAATAGTCTCTAGCCCCAGTTGGAGTTAGTTCAAGAATGTGTGTGGCTACTTTACTGACGAAGTGTCGATCATGACTGACGACAATTACAGTCCCCTCAAATTCTTGCAGCGCATCTGCAAGAGCTTCTACTCCCTCAAGATCCATGTGATTTGTGGGCTCATCAAGTACAAGTACATTTCCCTTTTCGAGCATCATCCTCGCAAACAATAGTCTCGCTGATTCCCCTCCACTTAGAGCAGTGACACTTTTTTTAACGTCATCACCGGTAAACAACACTTGGCCAAGAAGGCCTCTTATGGTCCCCACAGTTTCATGGGGCGCCTGAGCAAATAGCCAGTCGTATACACTAATCCTTTCTTTAAGCAAATCA
>DPLM01000082.1 GCA_003541985.1 Deltaproteobacteria bacterium
GGTCAGGTCAGCATACTGAATCTTGGCTCTCTTCAAGTTGGCCTCACGCAGATTGACTCCAACCAGCTCGGCTCTATACAGGTTAACTCTAACCAGATCACACTCACTACACTCTCCAGTTTTCAGCAATCTCTCCTTGGCTGCTTTGCCAGATAAAGCCCTACTACTTGCTGCACTGGATGCTGGTGGCTTTGTGGCTATGGGCTCAGTCTTCGGTGGTGGGATACTAGCAAATGGAATGTTTTTGGTGGCAGACTTATTTGTTAAATTTTTAGAAGAATTTTGAATTGAATCGATGATAGATCCCCACCACTCCGTTTCAGTGCGTCTGGGAACCTAACAACGAAAGCTTGAAAGACTTTGGGGTCAGCTGACTGTTCAATAATACTCCAAGCTTGAGCAGCGAGATCGACTGTTGGTTTAGCTGGAGTGGGTTTGGGGGCTGGCTTGGTAGGATTAACTGTAACTTCTTCTACTGGCGGAACGAAGAAGAAATCGCCCGTCACCGAAGATGAATCCCAAGGCACCTGCTAGTTGTTGCTCTCTTGCTGCACATCTGCTCGAACTTGCTTGAAGAATTGCACTAACGTCAAGCCCGGTGTGGTAATGTGCTTGAGCAACTTTTCTGTGAAGAGCCCATTGTCCCCTTCTCCATCGGCAGCCACATTTCCTGGCGCTGTCGCATATGAAATGAATAACCCGGTAGGGGCAATCAACTGGGCCAATCCTCGGCTGTTACTACGGAAGCTTCAAGCGAAGGGATTGTTGCGACAAGCATCAGGAATCACGATGTTCATCCCATTTTCCGCTACCTGCATCTGCCCCAGTAGTTTGCCAACCGGGACTGCATCATAGGTCACATCAAATTCATTGCTTGGATTGATGTCCGTGGGCAACAGATAATTTTGCCCCTCAATCTGCATTCCATGGCCAGCGTAGTAAAAAAGCCCCACCCCGTTGCTGCCACGAAGTCGTCTTCCAAAGTTACGGACTGCTTGATCCATCTGACGTTCATCTGCATCCGTTAGGGTTGTGACCTTGAAGCCAAGCTGCTCAAGCGTTCTGCCAATGGCCTCGGCATCGTTAGAAGGATTGCGCAGTACACTTGCATGGGCATAGTTCGCATTACCGATCACCAATGCCTGCCTATTATTGGTTTCCAGTGGACGGATGGCTCGCTCCTGCGCCCATGTCATTGGCCAATTACCAACAATAGTAGCAGTATGGTAGTCGCAATGGTAGATCTGCAGATCATCTTGGCCTCTTCATGGAAAACATTAGATTTGGCTCTCTCTACACAACCTTGAAGCTAAAATTCAAAAGATGAAGAAGTGTGTAGGGCAGGGGATGATACGGCCGTCAGAGTTCCAGTATCAAGATGCGGGGGGTACTTTTGTTGTCCCCGGGAGTAAGGGGATGAAGTCGGAAATAAGGGATTCCTTGAACTGGTTACTACCTGTGATTAAGAATAGCTACGATAGGAGCAGCAAAATTGGCGTCGCAGACTGTAGTAGTAGGAATCATATGGCGGCAGATCCTGCCTGAGTCTTAATTTGTAATCTATTGGAGCAGCAGATTTGGAAGGGAACAAGCGGAGAGGTGCGCAAATTTTATTACGCCTGAGCTACGCCATTTGGATTGAGTTGGGAGTGGAAGAAAACCGGCAAAGCTAGATGCCTACAGGTGGCCAGAGGTGGAATTGAACCACCGACACACGGATTTTCAGTCCGTTGCTCTACCAACTGAGCTATCTGGCCTCAGGTAGGGAGTTATTCAAAAACCCCACTTATTATTGGAGATTATTTAGAAAAGCAAGTGAATTCTAGTTTCTCAGGCGATAAACCTGATGGAGTACCAACCCCATCAGCATTAAAAAGGCAGTCTGAACTTCTCCATCCCTAAAGTTATTTTCGAAAATTCCGGCCACCATAAAACCTGAAATCCCAGCGATTACCCCCCAGAAGATTGATCCTTCCCAGCTTGACGATTCTACTCTTCTCAATGATAGGATACAGGTTAACAATAAGCCAAATACAATTCCCAAGTATGAGATAAAGCCGATGACTCCGTAATTGAGCCAAGTCTGCAGATAAATATTGTGTACTCCTGCACTAGCATCATTCATAAATCGATGATTATTTTTTTCGGCTAAAGGTATCCGGTATTTGTCCATGACATTCTCGTCATTGCCATAACCTATTCCTAGCAGCAAATGGTCTTGTATTCCCTGAATACCTGCGTTCCACATCAACAATCTATCTTTATTGGCTGTGACGTCTAGTGCGCTAGTGAGGCGCTGAACCAAAGCATTATCGATAACTTGCCAATGTTTAGTCTCTCCACTGAGTACCTGTTGAAAAATCCAACCACTTAAGACTAGTCCAATTATCAAGGTCAAAATCCCCAAAATTTTTGAAATTCGAAATAGAAAAATCCAAAATACCATCAAAATTCCTAGCCAAATGCTGCGCCCCAAAGATGAAATTGCACCAGCGAGCATCACAACACTACCCAGTCCATAAAACCATCGCCATCTGGTTGAAAGAGTCTTCGCCGTTGAAAGTAATGAGAAAAGGGGGAAGATCAATAGTAAATAGCCACCGTACGTCAAATGATGAGTAAAATTGCCTTTTCCATGAAAGAACTGAGTGCCATCCGTTGCTGTGTAATATAGGGTAGTCAGCTTTCTTTCAGGAGTGCGAAGCCAGTCTGCTCCAGTGAAGTACTGAATAATCCCATAGGCCGAGACCACTAAGAGGGGTATAAAAAGAAAGCGAACTAGTTTCTGTTGTTCGACTTCCAAAACTGCAATGGCTAACACAAAAGGTAGGAGTAATCGCCAGTTGGTCTGAGCGGAAAAAAGATGGTCAATGCCAGGATACCCGTTTAAATAACCACTTAGCACAGTCAAATTCATATAAATGATCACTGGCCAAATCAGCCAATGCTTGAAGCCCAACCCTTTTTTTCGAATAAATCGCCAGAGGCTGATCAGATATATAAAGAATATAGAAGCTTCAGATCCAGCAATACTGAAAGTGCTAAATACGAAGAGAGCATAGATGAAAAATCCAAGATACGTGGATGAATCAGTGAAGAGCCAATTAGTCCAAAATTTTGCAGCCATCAAGTACGTGCCTCATAAATAGCTTTGTACAGCTGGTGAGTCCTAAAAACACGCTTCACGTAATTCCTAGTTTCAATGTAGGGAATGCTTTCAACAAACTCATCGAGATCACGGTTAGGAAATCGCCGCAACCACTCTTTCATACGACCTGGTCCTGCATTATAGCTTCCTGCTATCTGAATCACTTCTTTAAACCTTTTAGATATCTGCCCAAGGTAGGATGTTCCAAGTTGAATATTAATCTTTGGATCGAATAGGTCTTCCTCATCTTTCAATTTCAAACCAATAATTTTGGCTACCCTTTTTCCAGTGTATGGCATTAGTTGCATCAGTCCACGAGCAGAAGCTGG
>DPLM01000278.1 GCA_003541985.1 Deltaproteobacteria bacterium
ACTCCAATGATTTTTCCCAATACACCTGCATAGACACTTTCTAAATATTGATTTTCAAGTAAATATTTCATTTTTTAGCCTTTGGTTGCGCCACTTGTTAAACCAACGATTAATCTCTTTTAAAGTAACATAAAAAGAATAGTAATGGAATTTACCATCATCATAGTATGCACACTTACGAATCCCCGTTGGTTCTAAACCGACTCTGAAAAGTAAAAAGAATAGTAGAAATTAGTTTTGCTGATTAATCCTAAATGAATGCTAGAGCAAAAAGAAACTCATTCCAAACAGCTAAACCAACAGCTAATACTGTAGTCAGGAAAACAGGCCATGATAAAGGTTCGGCAATAAGCAAAGAAGTGTCTGAAAGGTATTCGCTCCATTCATTTTAGCTGAGTCAAATAATTTTTCCGGCAATTCAACCATGTATGACCTAATTAAAAACGTGGCAAATGGTGTATTTAATAATTAATGTAATAAGGTAGAGCCAACCAATATTCATGAAGCCACTGGCTGCGCGACGGGCTACAAAAGAATTCTGGATATAGATCAACTAATGAAATTGGGGCGGGCATCGATACATCTCCTGTTTAAGGCGAGGCAAGGGGGCAGGGGCGCAAAATCAAGGTGAAATGAATGTAGGTATATTAGGTTTCTACTCACGGGGAAAAATTGCTTTAGGCTGCGACGCTGTAGCTTGTTTTTGGTGACAGAAAGATATCTTCCAAGGCGAAACCACAATATTTGCCCCCTGCGTAAGGGTATACTGAGCCAAAGCCTAATTCTAAGGTAACAGGTTCGTATGAAAACGACTGGCAATACACTTACGTCTGTCGATAGCGACTCAGGCAACATTACCAGTCGTTCGATCATTTTGGCATGATAGAAATCTCTCTCATAAAAGGACCGCTAGGTAAGCCTGCCGATGCTCCTCGTTCTTGTGCAGGAATTTCAAGATGAGATTGCGACTGCGATCGAACTTGGCTTCGATTTGGGCAAGGTTACAACCGTTCACAGACACCGTCGAGATTCTAATCGATCAAGTCGCAGAATTTTGCTTTTGGTTGATATAGAAATCTACATTTTTTGAAAAATTTCTATTTGTTTTTCATATTTTGTTAACAATTACATAGATCCTCATGGATAAAATTGATCTCCATTTGTGAGGGACCCATTTCGTGTGTCAACGCGTCGATGTCCAACTGCTGAGCTTCGCAGTAGTCTTACATATCTTCGAAGAGGGGATCGAATTCGTTGAGCGCTTCAATCCCATAAAATTGACCTGTCTCCTCATGCCGACCAGATCTATCTACTGGAGGTGCTAAAGGATAATCAGGATCCTTATTGATTTTTGTGAGGTAGAATTCCAATTCTAGCGCTATGGCTATCCCCCAGTCTTCTTTCTCATAGAGTGCCAGGACCCAGCGCAACACGTTACGTGGGGAAATTTCAATAGCGCTACGTTCCATGTGCAAACAATCATGAATCACTTGGGCTGTGGGTTCCTGAGCCCAGGGTACGAGACAAATCGTAGTTGGGTCAGGCTGTAGATTAATGTCTCCATCTGCAGGGTTCAGCGATTCAGTCCTCTTCTCATCCACCCAGTCACTTGTGACCGTCTGTAGAAAAAGGTTCTCCAGCAGACGAAGACTTTCCTTACGCAAAAACTTGTCAGCAGGTATGGTCTTCCCCTGAATAATTCCTGTCAAATCAGGAATCAGACACTCGACTTCAGTGATCCGGTGGCGCTGAAGCCACTCATTCATTTGCCGGTAATCTTCCTCTTTCCATTCAGGAAGCAGAGAGGACTTTTTAGAGTTTTATGACATGGAGTTTGTTGTAGATAAAGAAGTTTATACTGCGCAATCAAGATGGTTGAATTCGCGAGAGACCTTGCTTTAACAATTCGCAGAGGATAAGGAGAGGGGAGCGCCTGAAGTGTCAAGCGCCTCGAAAAATGCAGAGATCGAACAACGGATCAGGATTTGCGAATCGTAACTAAGCCACCGTTGGGGCCTGGAACTGCGCCCTTGATCAAGACAAGTCGCTCATTGTCGATGATCTTAACAATTGTCAGCCCTTGTGTGGTCACTTGGGTGTTACCAAATTGGCCACCCATCTTCTTGCCCTTGAAGACACGGGCTGGGAACGCACACTGACCAATAGAACCAGGAAGCCTCTTTCCTCGGTGACCATGACTGGCTGGCTGTCCACCGAAACCATGACGCTTCATTACCCCAGCGAAACCACGACCTTTGGAAGTGCCTGCTACAGATACGAGTTCACCTTCGCTGAAAATACTGTGGTCAAATTTTTGACCAATTATGACAGAATCGTGGTCTTCTGCACGGAATTCACGAAGAATCCGGACGGAAGCTTGTCCCTTCAGGTGTCCCTTGGTAGGGCGATTCAGCTTGCGTTCAGCAATCTCTTCAAAACCCAACTGAACTCCATCATAACCATCACGGTCTTTGTTTTTTTTCTGGGTGACAGTCATCGGGCCGACTTGCAGAATAGTCACAGGAACCATAGTCCCGTTATCCTGAAAAATCTGCGACATGCCGATCTTACGGGCCAGCATTCCACTGATCATGGCAACCTTTCTTGGTTCAAAATAAAGGAACTTGCCAGACGGCAAGCTCTGCTAGGGAACTGAAATTGATTCTTGAAAAACAGATTATGATAGTTATTTGAGTAGGAATTGCAAGAATTTTTCAGATGAAGAAATGAGTCAGCAGGCCAATTAAACCGCCAAAAACGCC
>DPLM01000033.1 GCA_003541985.1 Deltaproteobacteria bacterium
ATATGCTGCACCTGGCGCAGATATGACCAAGGTACCTTCCGATCCCATGGTAATGGACGCAGGCCACTCAAAATCGGGGCCGTGATCCGCTTCAAGGATGTAGTACTTTTCCGAACTTGCTTGAATCGAAAGCTGGACTTGACCGTAAAGATTTACCGAATAGTTCTCTATGGTTACCTGCGTTTGGGCAGTCAACAGGCTGAAAAAACCTACGAAAGAAATTAGAGTGAGGGATGCGGTCTTTTTCATGATGTAATGCAAGAGTAAGTACGGAGGATGTATTTGACGTAAAGTAGTGATATTTTAGAAACAGGTGCGATGTTTATTTGGTTGTCTTGGTAGCACTGGAATGACTTTGACGTCATTTATTTAGAATAATTCTAAATTACCGGATTTGCGGTATTGGTTGACTCAATGGCTAATGAGAAATTTGCACTCGCTTTTAATTCACAAAACCTAAATTATGAACATAAAGTTCTACTCCTTAAAAGGCGCCTTAGTCTTTGCTATGGCAACGACTTTCGCATTGACCTCTTGCAATAGAGATACTGAAGGGTGTACTGACCCGGCAGCCGATAACTATGATGCTGACGCAGATACAGATGATGGAACCTGCTCGTACAGCATAGTAGCTCCGGATACTTACACGTTCACGGATGCAGACGGCAATAGCACAGTTAGCTACAGTGGCCAACATCAGCGCCTCAACATGTTATCAGAGATGTCGTCTTACCTGAAGACGGCCAATAACGAGGGCACAGCTGTTGACGCGGACGTGCTAAAAAACATGTATGCGAATGAAGGACACACATGGGATGATGAAGAGGGACTTGGCATGACCGGTTCTTCAAAGCAATTGAAAAACAAAACGGTGGGTGGAGACAGTGAGTTCACTGATATATTCGAAGCCTGGATGGACGAAGTTGCTGCAGCAAGTGACGGATCAGGTGCAGGCTCTGCCGGAGTAGCTGGTGTAGTTCTTTCTACAACCAACCCTGCAAAGCAATATTTGCAAAGCGCTCAAGGGCAAGAATGGACTCAGCTTATTGAAAAAGGTTTGATGGGTGCTTGCTTCTACTACAACATTTCTGTTGTCTACCTCGGAGAGGATAAAATGAACGCAGATAATACTGCTCCAGAGGAAGGTGAATATTACACTGAAATGGAACACCACTGGGATGAGGGTTATGGATACTTTACTACGGCAGTGGACTACCCAGCTTCAGGTACAGATCGTTTTTGGGGTAAGTATGCCAATGGTAGAGAAGACCTTTTGCAGAGTGCCTCAAAAATATCTGCAGCCTTCCGACTGGGAAGAGCCGCGATTTCTGCGGATAACATGACCGTTCGCGACCAACAAATCGATATCATTCGCACTGAATTGGAGTTGGCTGCCGCTGGAACAGCAATCCACTACTTCAACTCTGCCATTTCGAACTTCGCTGATGATGCTTTACGAAACCACGCCCTGAGCGAAGCCAAAGCCTTCATGTGGGGCTTGCAGTTTGGAGCAAACACTGCTGTGGACTCCGATATGGTTGCACATCTCCTTGAAGATTTGGGAGATGACTTCTACGCAGTTACAACCGCTACGTTGACTGAGGTTCGCGATGAACTCGCGGCAGCGACAGGTTTAACTGACTTAGCCGACCAGCTCTGATGAACGTCGACCAAGATCTAAACAAAACAAGAAAAAACTGGGGCTCCTTGATGGGGCTCCAGTTTTTCCTTTTTTTCATCCTTGTGGTCTTTGCCGGCTGCAACCCAGATGATCAAGAAGCTAACGGGGACTCCTTTGACCGAGAAGCATTCCTAGTTAATACCGCAGATAATCTGATTATACCTGCCTATCAGGACGCGGTGGTCGCTGCAGAGGATTTATGCTCAGCCCTTTACGATGGTACCCTGGAGGAAGCACGCGCTGCGCTCAAGGAGTGTTCGATGAAGTGGCAAGCTGCGGCTCCTTTTGATTTCGGCCCTGCGATAAATCGAGGCCTCTTGACCACCACCAATACCCATCCGTGCGACACCATAGAAATTGAGGAGGACATACTGAACGGCAACCTAGTCCCTGGCCTCCCAACCACGTTAGATCGAACCGGGTTACCTGCTTTGGATTATTTGCTTCATAAAGGTGAATGGAACGCAGATCGTCTTCTTCATGCATCTTACCTCGCAGGTTACTTACACGACGAACTTCAAGCAGTTCTCGACAGCTGGGTTGATGGGTACAGAGACGATTTCGTTAGCCGGACTGGCACAGACATTGGAAGCGGCGTTGGAATGATGTTAAATGCTTTCAATCGCACCTACGAAGGAAACGTTCGAAAAGGAAAGTTAGGTCTTCCGGCTGGTGTATTTTCGTTCTCTGGAAACCCCAAGCCACACGTGGTTGAGGCATACCACGCTGGTGATTGGAGCATTGAATTGTTGGATGAGGCCATGTCGGCTACCGAACGCATTTACATGGGTGGCGATGGTGTTGGTCTTGACGATTATCTTCAGTTTCTAGGTGATGTTTCTTATGGAACAGAGCTTGATGCGGAAATCAAAGCGCAACTTGCTGCTGCCCAAGCTGCAGTTTTAACGCTGGAGGATCCCCTTTCTGATTTTGTTGTTGAAAATCAACCCGCAGCCATCGACGTATACAGCGAGTTACAGTCTTTAGTAATCCTATTCAAAGTGGATATGATGTCTGCTCTAGGAGTTATAGTGACGTACCAGGATACAGACGGTGACTAGACTTGTTTCTTCTGCCTCCTTAGTAACGCTGAGGAGGTTGTTTGCTTTGCTTACCCTCTGCAGTACCATTCGGTTCATTGCATATGGCTGGGTAGAGACGCAGATTTTGCAGCCTAACTGGTTGTTTCCATTTGATGGGTTTGAATGGCTCCCTCGCCCAAATACCGAGGGAGCCATTCTTTTGTTTACTGGGATGATTCTGGGTTCGTGCTTGATGCTTTTCGACAAAGTTGTTCGATTGGGGGCCTTCATCTTCTTTTGCTGTTTCACCTATGTTGAGCTTTTAGATAAGTGTAACTACCTCAATCATTATTACTTCGTCTCCTTAGTTGCCTTCCTTCTCATTCTAGTACCTACTCGTTCTGACAGACCAGTTGTACCCCTTTTTATGAAATTGGTTTTTCAAGGTCTATTGGCATTGGTGTACTTTTTCGCGGGACTGGCAAAGCTTCAATCGGACTGGCTGATTGAGGCTCTTCCTCTGTCCATTTGGTTGCCTCAGCACAGCAGTCTTCCTATTATTGGGCCACTACTTGCCGAGCGATGGGTTGCTTACGCATTTAGTTGGGGAGGAGCTGCATTTGATCTAATCGCGCCATTTGCTCTCTTCAGTCACAAGATTCGGCCGTGGTTTTATCCGATTTTGGTTGTTTTTCATGTGCTTACATGGGTATTATTTCCAATCGGAATTTTTCCATGGGTTATGATTCTATCAACGACTGTTTTTTTTCGAGACGTCTGGCACGTATCCCTTTGGGAACGTCTTGGACTTCCGCTTACTAAAACTGCCGATTTCGATGCGATGTCTCATTCTCGTTTTGGTTGGCAGTTCGCGGCAATGACGGTATTTTTCATTTTTCAAGTCATTTTCCCCTGGAGGTATCTTGCGTACCCAGGGAA
>DPLM01000266.1 GCA_003541985.1 Deltaproteobacteria bacterium
TGTCATGTCTGTTTCAATAAATCCTGGGGAAATGGCATTGACAGTGATGTTACGCCCTCCGAGCTCCTTGGCTAATGACTTCGTAAAACCTATCAGTCCAGCCTTGGTTGTGCTGTAGTTTACCTGACCCGGATTACCTGTGGAGCCAACCACCGAGCCAATGTTGACGATGCGGCCAAAGCGTTGCTTGACCATGTGACGGATTAGACTGCGGGTGATGTAGTAGACACCATTCAAGTTGACTCCTAGTACTTGTTCCCACTCTTCTGGCTTCATCCGCATGAAGAGATTGTCCCTAGTGATACCGGCATTGTTGACCAAAATATCGATTCCCCCCGTAAGTTTCAGAGCCTCCTCAGCTAGATTCTCAGCGGTTTCTCGATCCGCAACATCTCCCAAAAGGCTCCAGCCTTCCCCACGGGCTTTCTTGATTTCAGTGAGAACAGCGGACCCACGTTCCAGATTTCGGTTGACGATGACGACACTTGCTCCAGCTTGAGCCAACTCTAGTGCGATTTCACGTCCAATTCCACGTCCAGCACCAGTTACCAGCACTCGCTTACCAGTCAAATCTTTCATTACCTTACCTTGAAATAGAGGATCAGAGTGATCACGAAAAGCCAGATGGAGCGCAAATGAAAATGCCAGACCACTCGGCTATTGACCTCTTGAGGGGTGAGTAACTTGTTATCTTCGGGAACAGAGCGTGCTCCAATTTTTTCCAGCATCATCAACCAAACTGACCTCACTTTGGGAGGTTCATTATGATATGTCCAAAGTTGCTGCAAATGATGATGATAGGGAGATTTCAGAAAGAAGCGATAAGTTTCCGCAAATTCCCGACCCCGCAAATACAACATCACTCGAAAAAACCCTCGCTGAATGATTGTTGAGAGAGCAGAGAAAACAAACAATCCTCCTACAATTGGCAGGAACAGCTCAGCTTTCACAAAGATGAACATTGCTGAAACAACACTTCCAAGCGCCAGGGCACCGAGGTCACCCATATAGATCTGGGCTGGAGGTGCGTTATACTTTAGAAAAGCAAAACCTGCACTGATTATGGCGGCAGCGAGTACAGCTAACTCTTTAATATCATGTGAGAGATGAGGAATTTTTAGCTTTGTAGCAAAGTCTAAATCTCCTCCAATATAGGCCACTGCTCCTACGAAGAGCGTACAGGTCATCAATGGTACGGTAGCCAGTGTATCCATCCCATCGGTCAAGTTGACCGCGTTAGCGCCACCAACGATGACCAGTAGCATGAAGGGAATGAAAAGATACTTCGGCAGATACGGATACCATTCGTCGATGGGCACAAAAGGCACAACGAGATGTCCATCAATATCGACATACAAGTAAAGCCCTAAGACAACTAACAGAGCCACTGCAAATTCAGCAGCCAACCTACCTTTGCCACTAATGCCATCAGCCTTGTCATTGTAACTCTTGCGGGCTTCTTCCCCCCTCTCTATGCGCCGTTTGTGAAAGACCTTTGCCAGATCATCCAGCGCTCCAATTAGCCCGAAGGAAAGCATGATCAGAAGCAGGGCAATGATGTACTGATTTAGGGTCGTCCATAGTAGGGAGGAAATCAGGATTCCTACGATCAACACCCCACCTCCCATGATAGGGGTTGCTCCGGTGTACGGTCCTATCTGTCTGCTAGCAACTGTGAAATCAGAAGTTATCCCATGACGCCGAAAAAGTTGTATCGTCATTGGCATCAGCCAAGTGATGATCAGATAAGCTGTCAAAAACGTCATCCCCCCACGGAAGGAGACGGACTTGAAGATCTGATAAGGCAGCAAGGAATAGAGAAGGCTAGCGAGCAAAAGAGGATCCTAGGGAGGAGTAGGGTATGGCTCAGATTGTCATCAGTTCTTTTTCCTTGGCAGTCATTAGCTCGCTCACTAGGTTGATGTGCTCATCTGTGAGCTTCTGGATGTCTGCCTGGGCGCCCTTCTCCTCATCCTGAGAGATGAGCTTGTCTTTTTCCATCTTTTTCAAGGTGTCGTTACCTTCCCGACGCACGTTGCGTAAAGCTACTTTGACTTCTTCACCAATTCTCTTGGTCTGCTTGACTCGTTCCTTGCGCCGCTCTTCCGTAAATGGTGGTAACAGTGCTCTGATTACATTGCCATCATTGGATAAGCTGAAACCGAGGTTTGCTGCTTGAAGTGTTCGCTCGATCTCCTTAATCATATTTTTTTCCCAAGGATTGATCATCAGCAGTTGGGGTTCCGGTGCGGAAACGGAGGCAACTTGTGTAATTGAAGTTGGGACTCCGTAGTAGTCAACTTTCTCATTCTCAAGCATAGCTGGTGTGACTCGGCCCGCATGAATATTGTTGAACTCCTGTCGCAAGTTGTTCAACGTACTATCCATTTTTCGTCGAACTGTCTGTTGGACTTCTTCGATCGTCTCAGCTTGCATGATGTGTTTCTCAGCTAATCAGGGTACCAACAGGTTCACCACAAGCTGCCCTTAGGATGGAGTTGGGGGCATTAATGTCAAGAACCATGATTGGCAAATCATTGTCTTTACAGAAGGCAATCGCTGTTGAGTCCATAATCTTTAGATTGCGTTTCAGGACCTCAGCATAATTGAGCTGTTTGTAACGGATGGCATCGGCATGGAGCATCGGGTCTTTATCGTAGACACCGTCGGTCTTGGTGGCCTTGATCACAATCTCCGCGCTGATTTCAGAAGCCCTTAGTACCGCAGCTGTGTCTGTTGTGAAGAACGGGTTCCCAGTTCCCGCTGCAAAGATGACCACTCGTGACTTCTCCAAGTGTCGGTCAGCCCGACGCTTGATGTAGGGCTCAGCTACAGCGCGTATATCGATGGCAGACATTACCCGGGTAGTGACTCCACATTGCTCTAGAACTTCTTGGAGGCAGATGCTGTTGATAACGGTGGCCATCATCCCCATGTGATCACCAGCGACTCGACCAATGTGTCCCTCAGCAGAGCGGGCACCTCGAAAAATGTTTCCACCCCCCACCACGACTCCAACGGCAACTCCAAGTTCGTGAACCTTGGAGATGTTTTCAGCAATGGTTTTCACCGCTTCATAGTCAAAACCAAAGCCCTTGGTTCCTCCAAGAGTTTCCCCGCTGAGTTTGAGAAGAATTCGCTGATAGGAAGGTTGCAAACGTCCTCAGAAGTTGAATTTAGCGAAGCTGTCGAATCGAAGTTCCACTCCTAGTTCCTTAGCTTTGTCGTCTACCAACTGCTGAATAGTACGCTGGGGATCTTTGACGAAGGGTTGAGAGCTGACACAGATTTCTTTCAAGAATTTCTGAATCCGACCGCTTACCATTTTCTCAATGATGTTCTCTGGCTTACCAGATTCACGGGCTTGTGCAATGAAAACTTCCTTTTCCTTGTCTAGAACAGATTGATCCACTTGCTCTGGAAGAACAGCTTCTGCAGGGGTTGCGGCAATGTGCATTGCAATGTCTCTGGCCAAGGATGTTAATTGGTCTTTATCCGCAGTACCGTTGGCCACGATAGGGACAAGTACTCCAATTTTTCCTGTCATGTGGATGTAGGAGCCGATCACACCTTCGTTTAGTTCGAATCGCTTCGCTTCTGCAAACTGGATGTTTTCCCCTAGCTCAGCGACACTTTGGGTCAGCAGGTCCTGAATAGTTCCGGATCCGTCAATCAAATTTTGATTTGGAACCTCTGAGTCTCCTTGGGTAGCCACTTGATTACAGATGGTTTGCAGTAGATTTTGAAATCTTTCGTTCTTAGCAACAAAGTCTGTTTCACAGGACAGTTTGACGAGGCTCGCAATTCTTGAGTCGTCACTGACAAATGCTGCGATGGCGCCGTCATTGGTTTTTCTCGAAGATTTCTTGATCGCCTTGGCTTGCCCCCGCTTACGCAGAAAGTCTTTGGCAGCTTCAATATCTCCGTTAGTTTCGACGAGAGCTTTTTTGCAATCCATCATTGGCACACCAGTCAGTTCGCGAAGTTCCTTGACGGCGGCAGCGGTAATCTCAGCCATGATTCTTTCTCTCCTTCGCTGATAGGTTTATTCAGGGGTAGCAGGGTTTTCAATCACTTCTTTTTCTGCAGATTCACCTTCTATCGTAGGCTCACTTTCTGCTGGAGCAGGCGCAGCCTGGCTAATCTCAGCAGGGGTTCCACTGTCAGCGGTAGAAATACTCGCCCGACTTGCGCGTCCTTCTAAAATGCCAGTTGCAATAACGCTGGCAAAGAGTCGTACGGCTTTGGGGGAATCATCATTGCCTGGAATCGGGACAGTGACATCTTTTGGGTCACTGTTGGTGTCCGCAATTGCGATGATAGGAATCCCTAGTTTGTTAGCTTCCCGGATTGCTAGATGCTCTCTACGACAATCTACAACAAAGATTAGATCAGGGAGCCCACGCATGGTCTTCACACCACCCAAAGACTGGTCTAATTTCTCACGCTTACGTTGGATGCGTAGTGCTTCTTTTTTAATGATGCCTTCGTAAGTGTCGTTTTCTCCCGCCAACTCCTCAAATTCTTTCAATCGACTAATTGACTGTTTGACGGTAGAAAAGTTGGTCAGCATTCCACCGAGCCAGCGGAAATTGATATAATTTGCTCCACAGCGGTTGGCTTCTTCTTGGATGATGTTTTGGATCTGGGGCTTGGTGCCAACAAAAAGAAAGTTGCGGCCTTCTGAAGCCGTGGTTTTGGCATATTCGTAGGCCACTTTAAGTTGCTTGAGGCTTTGGCGCAGATCGATGATATGAATGCCACTCTTGACTCCATAGATGTAGGGAGCCATGTTGGGGTTCCAGCGCTTGGTCTGGTGTCCGAAGTGAACGCCTGCTTCTAGAAATTGCCGCATTGAAATTACAGCCATGATGTCTCCATGATTGATGATGGCTTGTTGTTCTGATGCCTGCCTGAATCAGGTCAGGGAAAGAGGATCGAAATTCACCAAAATAATTGGTGAAATGAAAAACAAAACTTTAATTTTTAAGGAAATTTAACCGTTTTTGCAAGTTCCTTTTCAGACATTTCTTTAGAGCTTTTAAGCTATTGATTTGGATTCTGATAAGATTCACCAAGACTTGGATAATTTAAACTGCGGACGTCATCAACCCAGTCGTTCACCGCTGCCAAGGCAGTCTTTTGTAGTTGGGCGTACTGGCGAACAAAAGAAGGCATCCTTCCGGTAGTCATTCCGAGCAAATCGTGAAGCACAAGCACTTGAACATCTACTCCTAGACCAGAACCAATTCCAATTGTCAACATTTCCACAGATTGAGTAATTAGCTCAGCGACCCCATCCACTATGCACTCTAAAACAATCGCAAAGCACCCAGCGTCTTGCAGACGTTGAGCTTCCTCTAGGAGTCGCTGCTGATCAGGCAATGTTTTACCGTCAATCTTATAGCCGCTTAAATGGACCGACTGGGGCTGGAAACCGATGTGTCCACATACAGGAACTCCCATCGGAGTCAGGTGTCGGATAGTAGTCAGGATCTCGGAAGTAGCTCCTTCCATCTTGAGAGCACCAGCTCCACTGTCTTTGAAGACCCGGATCGACTGCTCCACGTTGAGGGCTACATCCGCTTGTAGACTGCCAAAGGGCATATCTACGAGCACTAGTTTGGTTGTTGCACAACGTGTTACAATTCTAGCGTGGTAAATGATCTCTTCCAAGGTCACAGGTAGTGTTGAATCATGGCCCTGTACCATTAATCCCAGTGTGTCTCCAACGAGGATCATATCGACTGAAGATTCATCCAGTATGGTAGCGTGAAAAGCATCGTAGCCAGTGAGGCAGGTGAGCTTCTCTTGTCCCTTGTGACGCAGCAGTTTTGGAATCAAGATTTGTTTCATTGTGCTCCTGAATTAGCTTCTCCTGGATGGTTTCGGAATTCTCCGAATAGAGTCCCACCTTCTGGATCAACCTGCATGACCTCAATTCCAAGTTGGGTACCCTTGGGACGGGAACCCGGTAGCTGACAAACTAGACCCAGATCTTCCAACTCGATTTCGATCCGCTGATTCAACTCACGGCGGACACGTGCTGCAAACACTTGACCCAGATGTTGCCCTACGTAGCGCAATTTCCAGTAACGTTCAATTTCTCGTTCAGTTCGAGCATAGGAGCGATGGCGTAATTCAATTTCGGACGCCCAGCTCATCAACTGCTGCTCGCTAAAAAGTGCTTGTTGATGCTGCAGTGCGTGTCGGAGTTGCCATTGACATAGGAGATCCAC
>DPLM01000407.1 GCA_003541985.1 Deltaproteobacteria bacterium
AGAATTTCAGGAAATCAAGAAATCGAGGAAATTTTTCAAAATACGGGCAAGGGCTTGCTCTTAATCACTAACTTCATGCATGAGGTATACTGGAATGAGCGCGGTAACGAAATCACGATGGTTCGCTATCGAAAGCGCAACAAAAGCTAGAAATTCAATAATTTTATTTATTCAGTTTAGCTTTCTTTCATTTGCTTGCTCCCCTGTTCAAGATACCAATATACGTACACCGGCTCGCGAGTTATATAATCAAGCCATCATTGCTTCTGAAGATCAGTTTTATACAGAAGCTGAAGAGCTTTTTCGACAACTTAGCAACGAATATTCTGGCACCCAATTAGCCACTCTAGCATATCTCCAACTTGGTGAACTCTTTTTCAAACGCAACAATTGGGATGACGCAGAAGTGAATTATCGGTCTTTTCTGATTAGAAATCCAAACAGCCATCTGACTCCTTATGTAATAAGCCAAATTATCAGCTTAAATTATGAGAAAAATCGCTATGGCGTTTTCATTCGTGAAAGATCTTTTGACAGAGACATGGAGCCAAATCGTAAAATAATTCAAGAATATCAACGGTTCTATTTGCTCTACCGACAAAGTAATTACCTAGAAGATGTCACCGAATTGCTTAGCAATGCTAGTAATGACTTGGCAGAGTATGAATTTGTTGTGGGGGAATATTACTTCTCGCAACAGGCTTACAATTCAGCAATCACGAGATATCTTTACCTTTTGAAGAATTTTCCGAAATTTGAGCGCAGGAATCAAATTGCTGAGCGGCTGATTGATGCTTACGAAAATAATCAACAGCCTGAAAAAGCAAATTCCATAAGAATAATCCTCAAACTTCAATCATCTCAATCAACCTGAAATCATGATCCTTTCCCGTCTTGGACAATTTCTTTTGACAGTTATCTTGGCTTCAAGCTGTGCGACACTTGAGAGATTAGTTCCGAATGAATCAACCGAGGTTGAGAACAAAGTCCAAGATCAGAAACTACCTAATTCAGTTAAACCCGCCGACAAAAATGAACTGAGAGAGCGTGAATTGAATCTTCAGGCAATGCGGGGTTCGATATCCAAAGAGGACAATATTGAACTCAAGAAGCAAATACTGAGCTTAGAGGAAAAAATCCTTGACCAAGAGCAAGTCTTCGCTGAACTACAAGATCAATGGACTATCAATTTTTCTTTGATGGAGAAAGCCGTTGCAGAAACTCTTCGTGAAAATCAACAATTAATCGCTGAACTACAGCAAAGCGTCGAGACAATGTCCAATAACACGATTGCATCCGAAACAAACCTGATCGGACAAATTTCAAAATCCTCCCAAATCTCCCAGAAGCCTGAGACCCCAAATATTCCTACCCCACCTTCTCCACAGTTAACTAAAAAAAAATCGATCAGTCAGCCACCGAGCATCCCGGTAATTGAAGAAATTTCGTTATCATCACTCCAAAAGAAACCAATACTTCCTCGTTTACCTGAGGTTAACGCAACGATTAAGAGAGAAGAACAGAGCGATATTTCTAATAAGACTCCACAAACAAATTTTACTGTGGAGAAATTTACAAATTACCATCCAACTAATCCTGAAGAAGTAGTTGCTACAAATGATTTAAGAACATCTGAGATTTTCGAGGACCCAGACCTAAACAGGCCAATCGAGCCACTGGCACTTCAAAGGCGGCCTGGTATCAAAAAGTTATACAATCAGGGAATGTCTACTTTCATTCAGGGTGACTATCCTGAAGCTGTAGATATATTTGAAAATTTTGTGGAGAAGTTTGAAGATGATGTCGACAGTGATAATGCGTATTATTGGATCGGATATTCTCAATTTAAACTTGGCAAATGGGATGCGGCTGAGTCTGCATTCAGGAAGGTTTTACAAAATTACGAACATCGTCCAACATCCCAGGGTTTTAAGACTCCAGACGCAATTTACATGTTAGGTAAATTAGCAGAAATTCGGCAGCAACCTGAACGAGCAGGTTACTACTTCAAAAATGTTTTAGACAACTATCCTGGATCAGCTGCTGCAAATAATGCTCAAAAGGATTTAAGAACGTTACGATAATGCCTACTCATTCACTTCAGACCAACCGAATATCGATTCAGCTACTGATGCAAAAAAACTTTGAGTTGGTACTTCCTCCGCAGCCACAAGTGGTATCTGACGCAATGTTTTCCCATCTATCCTCAATTCTAATGTTCCAAGCATGCTGCCTTTTTGGACGGGTGCTACAACCTTCTCAGGCAGTTGATAGAGCAGTTTCACGTTGTCAACTTCTCCTGGCCCCAAAAGCAGTATAGCCGACATCTGTGGTTTTATAGCGACTTCCTTATGCTGCCCATCTTCTACTAAAACGGTTTGAGAAATTATCTTATCTGCTTCTACTAGTTCTGCTGTTTGATATTCATTAAATCCTTTGTCCAACAAATATGAAGTAATTCTGCTTCGCCACTTCACATTTGGAGAACCCATTACCACGCCTATTAAGCGCCGCTCTCCTCTTTTGGCTGTAGAGACCAAGTTGAATCCTGCTGCTCGGTAATATCCTGTCTTCATCCCGTCCATGCCATTGTAAGCTCGCATCAATTTACGATTCGTATTGACCAATTGAAATGTCCCTGCTCGGAAGGTGTCAATCTCAATTGTTGACCAGTCTAGATATTGAGGATGATTCTGGAGAATAAATCTAGCCAACAGATAAAGATCATGGGCGGTACTGATGTCGTGTTTTTCTCCACGACCCGGAGGAAGACCATGTGGAGAATGAAACTCTGTATGGGCCATTCCCAATTCTTTAGCTCTTTGGTTCATCATGCGTACAAATGAATCCTCATTCCCCGAAACATGCTCAGCCATTGCCATGGTCGCATCATTGGCAGATCGCACAATCATGGCTTTCAAGAGTTCTCTGACAGTAAATTCTTCTCCTTCCTTTAAAAAAACTTGTGTGCCTCCAATTTTACTAGCTTTAGTGGAACTCACTACAATATCATCAAAACTTATTTTACCTGACTCAATAGCCTCGAAAGTCAATAGAACCGACATCAATTTTACGATCGAGGCCGGGTAAACCTTACGATGTTCATGCTCTGCAAATAGAATCCTTCCGGTATCAACATCAGCCATTAGTACCGATTTAAAATTTGGTCGGAATTTTTCTAGTGTTTGATCAGAAAATATAGTGCTTGGCAGGAAAGCTAGTACAAGAGCAAATTGAACTGTCCAAATCCAAGAAATTTTCTTTGTCGTTCCTATCATTGTTTTCATCCATTAATCCAATCATAGGGTTGATAGTAAGACAGCATTTCCTCCTGTGGGCTACCGGATTCTGGCTGCCAGTTATAGTGAAATTCCACTTCAGGTGGAAGTGACATAAAAATAGATTCAATCCGGCCTCCTGATCGAAGCCCGAAAAGTGTTCCTCTGTCATAAATCAAATTGAATTCAACGTACCGACCTCTTCTAATCTTCTGAAAAATCTTGTCAACTTCACTAAAAGATTCGTCTTTACGACGTTCCACAATTGGAGTGTATGCTGGAAGAAATGATTCAACAACTGATTTGACTAGGTCGGCGTGCTTTGCTTCTGTACCAGCTAAATTATCGAAGAAGATACCACCAATTCCTCTCATTTCCGATCTATGCTTGATTGTGAAGTATTGGTCGCAAGTTTCTTTAAACTTCTGATAAGATGATGGGATAACTGCATTGCATGTTTGCTGCAGAGTTTGATGAAATTCTTTGAAATCCTTTGGATAAGGATAGTAGGGAGTCAGATCTGCCCCTCCTCCAAACCAACTGCGGCCCTCATTTGTCTCAAAATATCTGACATTCATGTGAATTGTAGGAACTTTAGGTGAATTTGGATGAACGACGAGCGAAAGCCCACACGCCCCAAAAAAACCTTCCTCAACCCGTAGTTGAGCAGCTAGTTCCGTGGTCATCTCTCCATGTATCGAAGAAATATTCACACCTGCTTTTTCAAAGGTTTTTCCTCCAGAGAGTATTCTTGTCCAACCACCCCCGCCTTGCTCCCTTTTCCAAATATCTTGCTGAAACTTCTGAATTGGTTCAAATGCTTCTAAACCATCACAAATCTGGTCTTGCAGCCTTCGAATCAAAGTTTCCATCTTTCTAAAAGTGGTTGATAATTCCATCGAAATTTTCAAATTTTATTTTTTCAAATTAACTTCTGCATGTAAAATGCCAGTTTTAAATTGTTTTCCGTACTTCAGTTCGAGTGAGAAATTTTGAATTTTCTGGATTTTGAGAGAGCGTTTCATGTCTGGCAGGTCTATAAGCAATTTAAGAGCACTTTCTAAGTTCAAAATCTTCAGTTTACATCTGAAATGTTCTTGGTTTTGCATAGATTGAAGCGGAACAATAGCTTTAGTCTTAACATAAGCTCTAACTTCGAAAGAGGCTTCATGCAGGCGATTGAACAAACTGCCATACTAGATGCTGAAAAAGAGTGGAAAATCTTGAATCAACTTGCTGAAATTGCTGCTGATATTGAGAATCAGACGAGTTACTATTCTTTTCAATTAGAGGAAAGTAACCAAATTTCAGGTACCTTGTTGGTGGACGTACACAGTTGGATTTCCCAGTTGCAATCTTTAGTACCCAACACAATTCCAAAAGAAGTTTTAGCCGTTGCCCTCCCAAATCCCTCACCGACTGCATCTGCTTCCGATTCTCAGAATGAATCTGCAGAAGCATCATCAGACATCGGGGAAGAAATTGATGAGAAAGTGATAAATGAAACTGCTGGTGACGAAAGTGGTGCAGATTCTTCAACTTACTTAGGAGCTGTGGCAGAAGCTGTCGCACAGGAATTACAAGGGAATCCAACCGCTGGTTTTGAGAATGCTGATGTACTGGGTAGTGAAGAAACTAATGAGAATATCCAGCAGTCTGTAGACTCCATTGAGGACGATGATGAAGAGCTTGCCACAATCAACCAAGCCATCGAAGAGGCTGAACAAATTGAAGCTCAGTCGTTAGCCAAAGCTCAACTGAATTCTGAGCTAAAGGATAAACGTGAGTCAAACATGGATGAGGTTCAAGAAGAGAATGAAGAAGAGGAAGCCGCGTCATGGTTTCAGGAGGAGTTAGCTGAGGAACAAGAAGCACTTGTCCACAAAGATTCTGGACGAGAAGAAATCGACTCTGAATCAGTGCTTCAAGAGGAGTTAGCTGAGGAACAAGAAGCACTTGTCCACAAAGATTCTGGACGAGAAGAAATCGACTCTGAATCAGTGCTTCAAG
>DPLM01000362.1 GCA_003541985.1 Deltaproteobacteria bacterium
GCAGGCTTCATCATTTCCATGGCATCATCAATCACTTGTGAAATCTGTATTTCCTCAGTATTCGACTGCTGTGTAGCATATTTTTGCTGCAGAGCAATGATTTCAGTGATGTGATCGAGCTGATGAGCCATCACATCCATTGACTTCAGCTCATCCTCTTTCTGCTGGTCGGAGGTTTGTGTGAGTTGTTTGAGGAATGGGAGAAACTGTTGACCACGGGACGAACTGAAAAAATCTCCAAGATCACTCTGATGCTGCTCCAACAAACTGCATAGCTGCTGGAGATAACTAGAAAACTGTGAATCTACTTTGTTCTGGTGCAGCTTTTGTAGTCTAACCGCAAGTGGGGTAATGGCGTTCCCGATGTTGTGCAGAACACTGATTGCGTGTTCAACAATACCTGCATTGTAGGCCTGTTGTACCTGCTTCTTCTTTTCTTCATCCAGCAGCCGCATGGTTTCACGAAGTTGTAGGTTTTTTTCATTCAATTCCAAGGTTCGCTGGGAAACTCGCTCTTCAAGGTAACGGTTGTATGTTTCCAAGCTATTCGCCATATCCGTAAAAGCTCGATGAAGCTTCTTGATTTCCACTAACTGACTTTCCTTCGGCCGCGACGTGAAATCTCCATCTGCCACCTTGTTGACAATACCGACAAGCTCATTAATCGGTTGCATCAAGTGCCGGCTTAGAAAACGAACTCCTAATAGTGAAATTCCAATGATAATTCCGAGGATCAAAGCAACTAATAACGGCAAACGCGTGCCAAGTTTGCCGATAGCGATTTCCCGGTCGACTTCTACAATTAGGCAAGCATTTGGATAGCCTAGCCAGCGATAAGCGGTCACTACATCATCACCAAAGTCATTAACCACAATCCCAGATCCTGTAAATTCCTCACGACAATTTCCAATCAACTGCCAAGTTTCGTCAGACAGAGTTCTATCAGGCATGAATGAGAGTACATTCCCCTTTGAATCGGCAAAAAATCCTCTGCTTTGTCCGTCTCGATTTTTGCCTGTAAACAACTCCATCATCGATTGACTGCTGAGCAGGGCTAGCAAATACGAATTAGTCTGGTCTCGACCAATCAGTTCTTCATTAGCCACATCCACCCGTATCGGCAGTACAATTGTTCCTGATTTGAGCAACTGCAGAGGGCCAAGTTCGGCTTGATTGAATTCCACAAGAGTTTCCCATCTTGTTTCTTCGGGTAATTCACCTGACTTGATCGTTTGCAGTAACTGGCCTTCTGAGTTCAGTTGCCAGATCCCAGCGTAGTGATCGGGTTCAAAAAGGCTTCTCTGCGCAAATTCTTCCGCCTGCCAAAGATTGGGGGTATTGGCTAACTGTCGAATATCCTTAGCCGCATTCTGATACCACTGATCAGTCGCCAGATCCCATAGCTCTGTTACATATTGTAGATTTTGTTGAGCCTCCTTCTCCATCATGTTCTGAAAATAAATCAGGGTCACCCCACCTCCAATGAGGCTCGGGAACATGGCGAGTAGGATGAACGAAATAACAATCTCGTTCTGTAGGCTTCGAACAAACTTCATCAATAACTCAACTGATTTAGAAGATTCAGATTGGCTTAAAAATGCTCATCTACTGGTGCATCATCACCATATTCAGCAATGTGTTTTAGACGCTCCAAGTAGAGCTCTACAAGGCTATCCTCAGCCCCCATTGAAGCTAGATGCTCAAATTGGGATTGAGCAGTTTCAAATTCCGAGGCATGAAATGATTTCACGGCTAGCTCAAAGAGTTCTAAATTTTCTTTTTTGAACCCCCGGAGGTTTTCGTATTCCTCGTCAAAAACTTCATAAAGTCTGACCAACAAGCTTCGACCTCTTACCTTGCGCATATCAACAAGGCGAATCATGTATTGACTCGGGTCCCTCAGACCGTCGTAGGTGCCCTCACTAATCAACAGATCTGTTTTGAAAGGTTTGGTTAGCATTTCAATACGGGAAGCAAGATTAACGGCATCACTCACCACTGAACTCTCCATTCGATAGTGTTCCCCAATAGTACCCAGCATCACATTCCCACTATGAATACCTATCCCGATTCGCACCGAAGAATAGCCGGCACGTGAACGCCCTTGGTTATACCAACGAAGCGAACGGATCATTTCAAGGGCTCCACGCACGGCGTCGTCTGGCTCCACTTGGAAAAGCGCCATAATTGCGTCACCAATGAACTTGTCGATGATACCTCGATTCCTACGAATTACAGGTCCCATTAATCCAAGGTAGGAATTGATGAAGCGAAAATTTTCTGCAGGTGAGAGACGTTCTGAGAGGGATGTGAAGGAGCGTATGTCAGAGAAGAGAATAGACATGGGCATTTCAGCGTGATCGCCAATCTGCACTTCTAGAATGTTTTCCTTGCTCAACAGTTTTAGAAATTCCTTGGGTACAAATCTCTCATAAGCTCGGTTCAATTGGTCAATTTCCCGCCTGTAAATTAGAAACTGAGCCATCTGGGTCAATTCGTCTGGATCAAACGGCTTTTTCAAAAGTAAAAATCGGCTGTCACCAAGTTGATCAGCCATATTCTGGCGAGATGTATCTGAGTAGGCTGTAACGATCACAATTTCAATGTAGGGATCAATCGTGACAAGTCGTTCCGCAGTTTCCAGGCCATCAATGCCCGGGGGCATTCGCATATCAATGAAAGCAATTGAAAATGGTTGACCGATTTTGTTAGCCCTGACTGCTTCATCTAAACCTAGCAACCCTTGGTTAACGGTAGTTACTTCAAAATGTTGACGCACTCTACCGACACCTTCTTCGGGGGCTACTCGCTGGCTGCCAAAGAGCGAATCAGCCATGGCTTGCAATTCCTCTCCAGCCACGTTTACCTCGGGGGCCAGAACTGAACGGCAAGTCTCAAGTATTTTTGGATCATCATCAATTACGAGAATACGATGAGTCATGATAGGCTACTTTCAGAACCGCTATGCATTCAGAACTTGGGTTTTAGTAAACAACTTATTAATTCTCCGAATAGATTTCTTTGTCTCTTCGATTAGCCAAAAATTGTACGATCTGCGTTAGTTCATCTGGATCAAATGGCTTTTTCAAAAGTAAAAATCGACCATCACCGAGTTCCTTAGCCATGCTCATTCTTGAGGTGTCAGAGTAAGCTGTCACAATCACAATTTCGATGGATGGATCGATCTCAATCAATCGCTTTGCGGTCTCCAGACCATTTATTCCAGGCGGCATCCGCATGTCAATGGTCGCAATTTGATAGGGTTTACCGCCATCAATTGCGTTGCTCGCTTCCTCAAGTGCCAACAAACCTTGATTCACAGTAGTTACTTCAAAGTTATTAACCATCTCTTCTTTGATCTCCTCCACACTACCGAAGAGAGCACTGGCCATCATCTGCAAATCTTGTTTTGCACTTTGATCCTCGTCTCCAAGAATAAAGCGGCAGGTCTCCAGGATATTAGGATCATCATCAATCACCAAGACACGCATAGTTGATAACTCCAGAACATTGTTCGAATTTTTTATCTTATTTGATTTACTCACCTCTGCGCTGATGCATATCGTGTCGATGGGCCAAGAACTGGGCCATTTGCATCAATTCATCAGGATCAAACGGTTTTTTTAGTAATTGAAAATTACTGACACCCAATTGCTGAGCCATGCTCTGGCGTGGGGTATCCGAATATCCGGTGAGAATAATAATTTCCATGTCTGGATCAATGCTCAAAATTTGCCGAGCGGTTTCTAGGCCATCAATTCCGTAAGGCATGCGGATATCAACAAATGCCATCGTAAAAAACTGTCCAGCTTGAATAGCTTTACCGACCTCATCAACTCCAATCTTCCCCTCGTTAGCTGTTGTTACTTCAAATTTGAGGTTCAAGGTTTCATCTGGACTATTTTTTACATCTTCCTCAAAAAGTTCACCCGCCATAGATTCCAACTTTTCTCCAGCTTTTGAAATCTCTGGAGCTAGAATCATCTGACAGGTTTCTAGAATCTTCGGATCATCATCAATCACCAGAATGCGATGGTTCATCAGCTATTCTCGACAAGAAAAATTCATTTAGGTATTATCAACGAATTAATTTAATTACGCGATATAGTGTTCCCTAACAATTGTTCACAAAAATGTTTATTTAACGCAACGATCATTTACTACGAATATCTCGATATTTCAAACCACAAAAGGGGTACAAATTGCTGCAGCCAAACGATTTGATAGTTCCATTAAGATATTACTAGCTAAGAGCTGACGCTACTCGATTCCAATTTGCTTTTGATAAATGACTTTATCCTCTCCACTTGTACCGATCAAAACGCCAAGAGATCTTCGTTCATTAAAAAAGAACTGGGGGAATCCCAGTGGCTTGGTTCCAACAATGGGGGCTCTCCATGAAGGGCACATTCAATTGATTCGGCATGCTGCCAGCACCGCGGAGGAAGTTATCGTTTCTATTTTTGTCAATCCCACTCAGTTCGCTGACAATGAGGACCTTGAAAGCTATCCTAGGAACTTGGCCAGTGATATTGAAATGGCCCAATTAGCTGGAGCGACCCAGATCTTTGTACCCAACGTAAAGGACCTCTATCCAAATGGTTTTTCAACTTATGTTGTTCCCTGCGGACCACTGGTTGAAAGATGGGAAGGTAAGAGTCGTCCATATCTCTTTCGTGGGGTATGCACTGTAGTCTTTAAGTTATTCCAAATCATTCAACCTACTTTCGCAATTTTTGGTCAAAAGGATTTTCAGCAACTCCAAGTAGTCCGTCAAATGGTAAGTGACCTTGACCTCCAAGTGGAAATTCACGCCATACCAACTGTGCGGGAGGAAGATGGACTGGCAATGAGTTCCCGTAATACCTATCTTGATTCAAAAGAGCGGAAAGCCGCCCCTCTCCTTTTCCAAACATTGCAGCAGGCTGTAGTGATAATTCAAAATGACCCGAAGCAAAATCTAGAAGTGCTTTCCCAAACCCTGATAAGGCAACTGAATTCAGTCCCTCAAATCAAGATCGATTACCTCGGCTTCGTTGATGCAGAATCACTTCAACCGGTTTCACAATTTAACGGAAATGTCTGCTTGATGGTTGCAGCGTTTGTAGGTAAAACTCGTTTAATCGATAATCTGCTAATACAAACCAAGTGACCCCCCTCAGGCCCTAACCAAATCTGGTGAAAGCCCTGATTTATTGTCTTGGCTTTTCGCACTTTTAGGAAGTCATGAAACTGATCCAAAAGATCTTCGGTAGCGAAAATGATCGCACCCTTAAGCGCTACCGCCGTCTGGTGGTCTGCATCAATGAACTGGAACCACAGATGCAACAGTTACAAGATGCAGATTTTCCCAAGAAGACTGAGGAATATCAAAGACGATGTAAAGATGTAGAAACACTTGATGACCTGCTTCCGGAAGCATTTGCCTTGGTCCGCGAAGCAGCTAAGCGAGTCATCGGGGAACGACATTACGATGTTCAGTTGATTGGAGGGATCGCCTTACACGAAGGTAATATTGCTGAGATGCAGACTGGAGAAGGCAAAACCCTCGCATCGACATGCCCAGTCTACTTAAATGCCTTGACCGGGCTTGGCGTGCATGTGATCACTCCAAATGACTACCTCGCTCGTCGTGATTCTAACTGGATGGGACAAATTTATCGATTCCTTGGAATGAATACAGGCCTTATCCAGCATGGGTATAGCGACCAAAGCCGTCGTGACAACTATGGCTGTGACATTACCTACGGTACAAATAACGAATTCGGATTTGACTACTTACGTGACAATATGAAGTTCGCGCTGACAGATTACGTTCAGCGAGGATTCAACTTTGGAGTGGTTGATGAAGTCGACAGTATCCTGATTGATGAAGCCCGTACCCCTCTGATAATAAGTGGACCAACAGAGGACAACGTAGAGAAATACTACGTTATCAACAAACTAGTCCATGGGTTGAGTCGTGAGATCCGCCGTGAAGAAGTGCCCAAACTTCCACCTCACGAACAACACAACATCGATATCAATTGGCAAGAGAAAGAGGATAATGAGACCGTCCGCGAGGGTGACTACGGATTAGATGAACGTTCCAGGGGTATCAACCTCACTGAAAGAGGTTCGGAGTTGATGGAGGAGCGTGTGAAACACTTACTTCAACCCAACACCAGTCTCTTTGATTATGAGAATATGGAGATTCTGCACCATATCAATCAGGCACTGAAAGCACACTACGTTTTCCGACGCGACGTCGATTACGTGGTTCAAAAGGGACAGGTTGTAATCGTGGATGAATTCACTGGTCGCCTGATGCCAGGACGTCGCTTTAGTGACGGTTTGCACCAAGCCTTGGAAGCAAAGGAAGGAGTTCGGATTGAGCGTGAAAATCAGACTCTTGCAACCATCACCTTCCAAAATTACTTCCGTCTTTACGACAAGCTCTCCGGAATGACGGGAACAGCAGAGACAGAAAAGGACGAGTTCAAGAAAATCTACAGTTTGGGTGTCGTGGTTATTCCTACTAACCGAGTCGTGACGAGAAAAGACCTACCTGATGTGATTTTTAAAACGGTACAA
>DPLM01000124.1 GCA_003541985.1 Deltaproteobacteria bacterium
CCGAAGCAAAAGAAGTCCACGAAAGCAATTCTAGTAATGAATTGTGGGTTAACAGAAAAGATCGGAATCTAGTGGTTTGTGGTGCTAGCAAAAACAACCTAAGACATATTGATGTTGAGATCCCTAAAAATAAGTTTACGGTGATTACTGGGGTCAGTGGGTCCGGTAAGACGTCACTGGCTTTTGATACCATCTTTGCAGAAGGGCAGGCTCGGTATGTTGAGTCCCTCTCAACCTATGCTAGACGGTTTCTCGGCCGAATGGATAAGGCCCCTATTGATAGCATTGATGGATTGGCTCCAGCAATTGCAATAAATCAGAAAGCTTCCAGTCGTAATCCCCGCTCCATTGTCGCAACCACTACAGAGATCTTTGACTATCTTCGTCTTCTATACGCCAGAATTGGTGTAGCTTATTGTCCAAAGACAGGAGTTCCTTTAGAGAGCTTTACGGCCACTAGGGCTGCAAAATTCCTTGTAGATAATCATGAGGGGGATCGACTGGAAATTTTGGCTCCATTATACAGACCGAATTCTAAGCATCCTTCTTTGCTGAAGCACCCCAAAGAATTTCCTGAACATCTACCGTCATTCCAACAATCTGGTTTCCTACGGGTTTACGTTCGAGATAAATTGATTTTGTTTGACGAATGGGAGACAGAATCAAAAAAACTTAAACTTACCAAGTCAGTACCAGTTTGGTTGGTTGTGGACCGGATTAGAGTGAATTTAGATGAACAGCAAAGATTAGCTGAGAGCGCTGGTATTGCGTATGAAAAAGGAATAGGCCTGTTCTGCGCTCGTCGTCCGGACGACCAAAAGATGATCTGGTTTTCTGAAGTACCGGGAAATGTGCAGAGTGATTACTACCTGACTCAAGATCTCAACCCAAGAATGTTTTCTTTCAACTCTCACGTTGGTGCATGCCCAGACTGTGATGGTCTTGGGGAAATGGAACTGACAGGAAAAATGGACTTTGAAGAAGACGCAGAATTGGATTCGCTGGTCTTTCGTAATTGCAAGACCTGCGATGGTGAACGATTGAAGCCCCAATATCGATCTGTGCTGATTCGACAGAGGAATATTATGCAATTTTGCCGATTACGAGTAGACGAGGCCCTGCGTGAAGTGAGTAACTGGGAACTCAGTACAACCGAGCAGGCAATTGCAGAACAGGCTCTTCAGGAAATCCTTAGTCGCTTAAGATTCCTACGCAATGTAGGTCTTGGGTACCTGACATTAGATCAGCGATCCAAAACGCTATCAGGTGGTGAGGCTCAACGCATTCGCTTGGCTTCACAGATCGGCTCAGGTTTGACCGGAGTGCTATATGTTTTGGATGAACCTACCATTGGCCTGCACTCAAGAGATACAGATCGATTGTTGAAAACTTTGCTACAGCTACGTGATCTTGGAAACACAATTTTGTTAGTCGAACATGATCTGGATGTTATCAATCGTGCTGATCATCTGATTGATATCGGCCCAGGAGCTGGACAGTATGGTGGAAAAATTATCGCTTCTGGAAGACCAGAAGATCTCTGTTTAGATGAAGTATCACTCACAGGGCAGTATTTAAGTCATCAACAAAAAATTCCCATCCCACACAGAAGACTCCCCAACCCAACTCGGCAGATCTCGATCACCAACGCCAAGGCAAATAACCTCAAGGACATTTCCGTCAACATCCCAAAGGGCTGTCTAACTGTTGTGACCGGTGTAAGTGGTTCAGGGAAATCCTCTCTAATCATTGATGTCTTGCAGAAAGCGGTAGCAAAAAAACTTTCTGGCTATGTTGGGGAAATAGGCGAGCACAAGACAATCAAGGGACTGGAACAATTAAAATATTTGAGAATTATTGATCAGGAACCGATTGGGCGTACACCTAGAAGTAATCCATCAACATACACAGGTGCATTGTCACCAATCCGGGATCTATTCTCCCAACTTCCTGCAGCAAGGCAAAGAGGATTTGCTCCTAGGCGTTTTTCTTTTAATTCCGTCGAGGGAAGATGTGCTGCTTGCGATGGTCAGGGATATCATTTGATTGAAATGCACTTTCTCTCTGATGTTTGGGTAACTTGTGATCAATGTCTAGGCAAGAGATACAATCGAGAAACTTTAAGCATAGAGTATAAGGGACATACAATCGCTGATGTACTTAACCTCGAAATTGAAAAGGCTTGTCAGCTGTTTGCAGCTCAGCACAAGATTTTAAGAATTTTGCAAACGATGAGAGATGTGGGTCTTGGCTATATGAAATTGGGTCAGGCCGGAAATACTCTTTCAGGAGGAGAGGCACAACGGCTAAAGCTCTCTGCTGAACTCTCGCGAAGGTCAAAAGGAGAAACGCTTTATATTCTGGATGAACCAACTACTGGTCTGCACATTGATGATGTGAGGCGTTTATTAGAAGTACTCCATAGAATTGTGGATGATGGGGGAACGATGGTGATCATTGAGCATAACTTGGAAATTATTAAATCAGCTGATTGGATTATCGATCTTGGGCCAGAAGGTGGAATTCATGGAGGAGATGTGGTCATAACTGGAACGCCTGAGCAAGTAATGGCGTTTGAAGCGAGTCATACTGGAAGAGCACTTTGGCCTGTTCTAAGTAACCAACTCTTTGGAGGGAAAAGATCCAAAACAAGTTCATCGAAGAAACTTTTAATTTCTCCTAAGCAATCATCATGGAATTCTGGAATCAGGGTTGACCAATGAAGATAGCCCGAAAGTCATTAACATTCGTCATTGTGGGGCCAGTGATTACGAGGTGATCCAATTGCTTAAAGAAGGTGTAAGCATCATTATTATCCAAAAAATCATTGGTTTTGAGATTTAACTGCTTTGCCTTGAAAAAAGTATTATGATCTATCCAAGCTCCGGCATTATCCTCCGTACCATCGATCCCGTCAGTGTCAACAGCGATTGCTGAAATTTCTTCATCACCCTGCAAAGCTTCAAGCAAGGACAGGATGAACTCCGTATTCCTACCTCCTTTACCTTTTCCATGAACCGTCACGGTGGTTTCTCCTCCTGACAAGATTACTGCTGGTGAGTTGATTGGCTGATCTCTATGCTTGATCTGCTTAGCAATCGCTGCATGAACCTTGGCTACCTCTTTGGCCTCACCTTCAATACGATCGCTAAGGATAATTGGCTTAATTCCTTGTTTCTCAGCCTCCTTCGCGGCGGCTTCGAGCATCAATTGTGGGGTGGCAACTAACCTTGCTTGATTTTTCGAAAAAAAGTCTTCCCCAGGTTTAGGAGTTTCTTCCTCAGCTGCTTCTAAAAGTTTTTGAATAGCTTGAGTTGGCTGTATTTGATATCTTCTTAAAATCTCTTGAGCATCTGCAAAAGTTGTTGGGTCAGGAACAGTCGGGCCAGAAGCAATTACAGAGAAATAATCTCCAGGTACATCAGAGATTGCAAGGGTCCACAGTCTTGCTGGCTGGATTGCTCGAGCGAGTCGTCCGCCTTTGATTGCAGAAAGATGTTTACGCACGCAATTCATTTCCTCAATCGTAGCTCCAGAATGGAGAAGCGATCTGTTCAGTGATTGTTTGTCTTGTAGCGTTAGACCCCTGCAAGGTAAAGTCAACAAAGCAGATCCTCCTCCAGAAACAAGCCATATTACCAAATCTTGATCATTGGCAGATTCGGCCAGATCAAGAATTCTTCTAGCTGTAATTTGGCCTTTCTCGTCGGGTACTGGGTGAGATGCTTCGACAATTTCAATGGATTTACAAGGTTCACCATAGCCATAGCGAGTCAGAACCAAGCCACTCAATTTTGCTCCCCAAGATGTTCCCTTCCAATGATTTTCCAAGGTGTTTGCCATTGCAGCCGATGCCTTTCCGGCTCCTAAAACAATGATTCGCTCTGGCAATTTTTCATTACCTTGAATTTCATTTAAGTACTCTGGCATACAATTTTTTGGTTTAGAGCGCTGAAGGGCTACCTGCAAAGTTTGCTCAAGAATCTTTGGAAGTGAACTCATTCTTTAACCTCATGAAATATCAATAAATTTGAGAGATCTTTGAAATTATTTATTTGTTCAACCAATTTGATGCCCAATTGAGTCCCTCAACAGTTCCCGCAATTGGTCTATACTCACAACCAATCCAACCGTTGTATCCCAGTTCATCAAGTTTTGAGAAGATGAATGGATAATTGATTTCACCTGTTCCAGGTTCATGACGCCCGGGATTATCAGCAATTTGAAAGTGAGCTATCCTTGAAAGAATTTCAGTAATTGTTGATATTAAATCACCTTCCATGATTTGCATGTGATATATGTCATATTGAAACAAAAGATTTGAAGACCCAACTTTCTCAATCACTGAAATCGCTTGAGCAGATTTGCTCAAGAAATATCCTGGCATGTCGCGAGAATTTATGGCTTCAATCAGCAGTCTTACATTCTTCTGTTCACAAAGCTCAGCTGCAAAACGGAGATTCTCTACATACGTTTCTGAAAGAGCATCCATCGGAACACCCTCTGGCTTGATACCAGCCATTACATGAATTTGCTGACACCCAAGACCCGTAGCGTATTCTAGGGCGATCTCAACACCTTCGCGAAATTCGTTTTGGCGATTCGGATGACAACACATTCCTCTCTCCCCTTTTTCCCAGTCTCCAGGGGGAAGATTGAAGAGCACTTGAGCCAATTGATTGGCTTCAAGAGCTTCCTTGAGATCAGAAATTGAGTGTGAGTAGGGAAAGAGGAACTCGACTCCCTGAAAACCTGCTCTCGCAGCAGCACCAAAACGATCCAGGAAGTTATGCTCATTGAACATCATCGATAAATTAGCATTAAAGCGAAGCATAAAGATTTTGTAAAAGATT
>DPLM01000138.1:0-1572 GCA_003541985.1 Deltaproteobacteria bacterium
GAAGGCTGGTGTCGTCGCACTGTTCAGGATCTACCACCACAAACTCTACTGGCACTGGATCAGATTCGCTTCCTGGAAGCTGACGACAGGACCCAGTCTGTGCAGGAGTGGCTGACTACTTTTCTGGCACAACAAGTCAAGAGTGTAGAAGCCCAGCAAGTCAAAGGACTACTCCGAACTGACAGGGGATTGTTTCTTTTCCCAGGAGTACCACTTGATGGTGTGATCGAGTTTTCGCTTGGAGATGTGAAGATCAAAACAATATTGGTGCATCGACAGCTTTCCGACCATTCAGCTGCGTTCCGGCGTACCCTGCAGTACCTAGAGACACACGCCAAGCGCCAGCAACCGGTTGCTCCACGGCCACAAGCTCTCCGTTGTTTGGGCAGTCTGCCAATCTTGAATGAATTAGCCCGCTCCATTCTAGCCACTCGTGGATTCAACAATGTCGAAAGTGTCGAAAGCCTACAACCCGGACAACATCAATTAGGCAATGATCTTCAGGGATTTTACCTACGTACCCTGCCTTCAGTAGAATTGAAAGGCAACGTCATTGACCTCAGGAAGGCGATCAGTGGATTACTTGAACCGGTGTTGGATTTTGTAGAATGGCCCACGGTAGAGGTACCCAAGACGATTGCCAGTACTCCCATGCAACGCAAAGAGTTGGACGAACGACGAGAGAAGTTGCTTCGTGAAGATGAAAAACTTCGACAAGAACAGCAACGACTGCGGGCTCATCAGGAACTGTACGATCAGGAACAACAAGTACTTGATCGAGTCGCCATAGTCGGAAGAAAGTTGGTCGAGCAACTGGGCAGGAGCCTCCCTTGGGAGGAGGTTGCTCGAAATCCTGCTGAATTTACCAGCCGGCAAGTCCTGTTATGGTGTGAAGAAGAAGAAATTGTTGCGGAGATGATGCGGAGTCTGGGCAATGTTCCCAAACGGCTCTGGGTCAATCCAAACGACTACCGGGAATCTGACGATCTACTCCGCTTGGACATTAACACCTATTGTAGTTATGCAAAGGATGGCAACTGGATCGTCACTACTCACAGTCGACAACACCTAGAGCAACTTGTCAGTGTTATCTTTACAGAACAACAGCGGGTTCAAGCAATCAACCGACAGCGAGAACAGGCGCTGGAAGGCATCAAACGCTCACTGCAACAACTACAGCAACGCAAGGAGCAACTAGCGTTGCACTGGATCTACGTTTCTTTGCAGCAGACCCTCAGCCCACACCTGACAAACTGAGTATGAGAGGCTTCTTCAAGGCTTCTCTCATCCTTGGTTCACCTCTCCGCTTCATCGCTCTTCTATTGAACACTCTAACTGCTGACCGACCAACTTTCGATAGAAGCAACTCTGCATCCCCGTATGGCAGGCTGGGCCCTGCTGCTCCACTAGGTAAAGCAGCGTATCCTGATCGCAGTCAATCCGGATCTCACAAATTTTTTGAATGTGTCCCGACGATTCTCCCTTTTGCCAAAGCTGATCACGAGAACGAGAATAGTAGTGAGCCAGACCCGTTTTTTGTGTGAGTGACAGGGCCTCTTGATTCGCATAGGC
>DPLM01000138.1:1972-2965 GCA_003541985.1 Deltaproteobacteria bacterium
AAAATCTGGCTGGAAATCGAGACCCTCGTCAAAGTGCATTCTGTCATTCCCCAAATTGTTCGGGACGCAGGGTCGGGAAGAGGATTACGTCACGGATGTTGTTCTGTCCGGTCAGTAGCATGACCATCCGGTCCATGCCGATACCAATCCCACCCATCGGGGGCATGCCGTACTCCATCGCTCGCAAGAAGTCTTCGTCTAGCGGATGGGTTTCTGCTTCTCCGCCTCGGCCTCGCTCCACCTGCTCTTCCATCAACTGCCTTTGACGGATCGGATCATTCAATTCCGAGTAGGCGTTTGCGACTTCCCAACCCATCACATAAGCCTCAAATCGTTCAATCAACTCAGGATTCTGCCGATGTTGCTTGCAGAGTGGGCTGGATTCCTTCGGATAATCCGTGATGAAAGTAGGCTGGACCAACTGGGATTCACAGCTTTCCTCAAAAATCAACTGCATGGCACGACCACGACTGAAGCTCCCGTCCAAATGCCAACCCTTGGCAGCTAACAATGCCTGCACTTCTTCATCGCTGAGCGTTTTGAAAGAGATCTCGGCAAACTGCTTGATTGCCTCCAACATCGTCAACCGAGGCCACGGGGCCTTAACATCAATCGTTGTTCCCTCAAATTCAAACTGCGTAGAACCGTGAACCGCCAAGGCACAGCATTCAAAGATGCTCTCACAGTGGCGCATCATATCATGATAGTCCGCATAGGCCTGGTAAAATTCCAATGCAGAAAACTCAGGATTATGCGTGCGATCGATGCCCTCGTTGCGAAAATTCTTGATGAACTCAAATACTCGATCAAAGCCCCCAATCACAAGACGCTTCAGGAACAACTCGTTTGAAATCCGCAGGTAAAAATCGATCCCCAAGGCTTTGTGCCGAGTCACAAAGGGAGTCGCGTTCGCACCACCGTAAACCGACTGCAGCGTCGGGGTTTCGACTTCGAGAAATTGCTGCTCCAGTAAGTAGGTTCGTACTGTCTGAA
>DPLM01000028.1 GCA_003541985.1 Deltaproteobacteria bacterium
AATATTATTGACCGTGCTCATTACTTCGGACTGCTTCAGAAAAACCCACATGGACAACTAGTTCATGCTCCATTCTCGCTGACGCCTTATCGGCTTCCAACTGCTCTAATCTCTCAACTTCAAATACATACACAGTGGTCAAGCCTGCTTTTTTGGAAAGTTGCTCAAAATTCTGATTTTCTGAGGGAAATTCTTGAGCCTACTGCAAAAGTAGATGAATTTGTACGATTCTTACTCTCCTTGATCCCGAATGAAAAACGACAGGACCAACAGCTCCTGATCAATCGAAATGATTTTCTCTTCGAAAGAAAAGAAAATGGAGAACTACAACCCCTACAAGTAGAATTTAATACTATCTCAGCTAGTTTTGCTCACCTCTCGGAGAGGGTCACATCACTTCATCAGCAACTTCAGCAAGAAAATATTTTGAAAGGATCCCCTCTCCTTCATGATGCCATCGTAGGCTTTGCGAGTGGAATTAAAGAGACAATTGAGAATCTTGGCTGGCAGGATGCGGCCTTATTGATGTTGGTTCAGCCTAAAGAAAGAAACTGGTTTGATCAGATGGGTTTATTTGCCGCACTTTGCAAACGTGGTGTAACGGTTGTTCGGGCGTCATTAGCAGAAGTCCATGATCGAGGGAAACTCAAGAACGGAGACCTCTGGGTTGGTCCACAACGAATTGGGGTTGTTTACTTCAGAGCAGGATATTCGCCGGGAGATCTTCCTGATGAGGAGAGTCGTTCAGCCAGAAGAATGATGGAAGCCTCCTCTGCAGTCCTTGTTCCGGAAGCATCAATGCAACTCGCTGGTACCAAGAAAATACAGCAAGTCTTGGTGGGTTCAGGTGTCTTGAGTCAATTTGTTCCTGAATCTGTTGGAGAGCAATTAAAAGCTTATTTTGCAATGATGTTCGGTTTAGAAGAAGAGGTAGAAGGTCGAACCGCGAGAGAATTTCTGGCTGCAAATGCAGAGCAATACGTCCTCAAACCTCAAAGGGAAGGAGGTGGTAACAATGTCTATGGAGCAGAAATTAGAGACTTTTTGACTTCCTTACCTACGAATGAAGACAGGGCTTGGATTGCGATGAAACGCATTGAAGCAGAGACAACAGAAAGCCTTCTTGTGGTTCAGGAACAGGCTCAGTACCACCAATGCATCAGTGAGCTTGGAATCTTTGGGTTGCTAAGAGCGCAATCTGGCGATCTAAGGATCAATATGCCTGTGGGACATTTGGTGCGGACAAAGGCTTCCAATGTCAATGAAGGTGGGGTTGTAGCGGGTTATGCCGGCCTCAACAGCCTAATCTCAACAGATTAAGAATCTGAAGTGCCTTCAGTGAGCTTCAACCGTAATTCCCAAAAGAAGTATTAAGATGTTTGTCCCCTTCGTTTTACGCTTTGCATCAATTGGCCAGCTATCCAGCAGGATAACCAGCGGGGACTGAATCTATTTGAAAATGTTCCAATTTGGTTGAGTCTGCCGTTGATAATAATTCTCTTGCCTGCAAGCATCCCCAAATACCCCTCTCTTGCCACCCTGTCAGAAGTCATTACGAGCGGGCCTTCAAAAAAAGGAAGCATCTCTACACCAGCTCTTTTACCAAAGTCTGTTGCAGTTGGTCCTGGACATAGGACAGAGACTGTCACCCCAGTGCCGCGGAGTTCCTCAGCCAGTGCTTCTGAATAGTGTAGGACATAGGCTTTGGAAGCAGCGTAAGCTGCCATGTTGGGAATTGGTTGAAAGGCAGCGGTGCTGGCTACATTTAAAATACGGCCTCTTCCTTGCTCAAGCATCTTCGAAACAAAGCGTTCTGTGAGGCCGGTAAGCGTGACAGTGTTCAATTGTAACAATTCCTCGTCTTTTCCCTCGGGTAAATCCTGAACATTTCCAAAGTTACCAAAGCCTGCATTGTTGACTAGGTACTCTACTTCTAACCCCAAATCTTCAGTCCTCCAGCAAAGTTCGCCTGCAGCTTGAGGATGGGACAAATCGATTGAAATCAATTCAATTGGTTGTTTTGAAACCTCCATCAAGTCAAATCTAACTTTTTCGAGCATTTCCATCTGGCGTGAGACTAGAATCAGTGGAATTTGATCCTTGGCAAAACATCTGGCGATCTCACGCCCGATTCCAGTTGAAGCTCCGGTAACCAGCGCATAGGATTGCATTTAAACTTTTTGGCCTGAGGAAAATGAATGGAAAGGATTGCGCAGTCGTTACGAATATTGGGTGATGAGACCCGATTAAGGCTGCTTAGGCTGCTTTCTAAGCAGGCTTTGAATGTCAGTGAACTTACCCAGATTCTGGGCTTAGCTCAGTCTGGTATTTCACGGCATTTAAGTCATTTGCGCAAGATGGGTGTGATTCAGGAGCGCAAAGAAGGGGTGTGGTCTTATTATCAGTTGACCCCATTAATTGACCAGGATGAGGATCTCAGACTTTTTGTTCAGTATTTACATCATCAACTTGAAGATCTAGATGACCCGCACCATGACCAAGTTCGTCTGCAGGAAATTTTGCACCAGCGCCGCCTCGGGGGGCCCGGACTTAATGAAAAACTTTTGGAACCGGGTCAATCCTGGTCTGCCTGGTCCCGGTTGCTTGGTCGTTTGATTGGCACTCTTGAGCCTAATTTACAGATTGCAGATCTTGGTTGCGGAGATGGGACCCTAACTTTAGAGCTTGCCAGATGTGCTGAGAAAGTAATCGGAGTAGATTTTGAAAGTGAACCTCTACGAGTTGCCCGACAAAATTTGCTTTTATCCGGTCTTCAAAACGTAGAATGGGTCCAGGAGCCGTTGGAAAAATTGTCGCTTACTGATGAATCAGTTGACGTAGTAGTATTTTCTCAGGCACTTCATCATTTAAAGGATCCGGAGGTTGGCTTGAAGCAAGCTCATCGAATTTGCCGCAAAGGAGGTTGTTTGTTGATAGCTGAACTGGAGAGTCACAAGCAAGGATGGGTGCGAGATAAGTTGCAACATGCTTGGCAGGGATTTTCAGCAGAGAATCTCCAAAAGATGCTAAAGAAATCTGGTTGGCAACAAATCCATCTTGAATCCTTAATGCCTGCTCGAGAAAAAATTTTTCAAGTTTTGCTCGGCAGTGCTCAAAAGCAATAAGCTTAATGAC
>DPLM01000403.1 GCA_003541985.1 Deltaproteobacteria bacterium
TTGTGATGGATCTGTGCCAACCGTGCCAGTATCGCCCCAGTCAAAATTCATTGAAGTTTTCCCGCCAGCAAACTGCTGTCGTGTGTCTCCTGATGAATAATTCAACGCACCTGGAGGAGCTAATTTGAGTGACTTTATGTAGTCTTCTAAAGCCTTTACCCACCCGGGATTGTTGACCTGAGCATCCATTGTGTCTGGATCAAAGAACATTGAGCCAGGATTTGCAGGGTGATTTGTGTAGGAAGCAGCATGAGTGAAATAGAACCAGAACTGCTGACCGCCCCTGGCAAAAGCTTCTGTTACGCCGTAAATTCCATCATTGGGTCGATGGAAGAATTCAGCAACTTCGTAGTATTCGTCCCAAGTGCGGGGTACAACCAGATCACGTCCGTGCTTTGCTTTGAAGGCAGCCCTTTCTTTGGGATCTTCAAATAAGTCAATGCGGTAGTGTAAAGTATGGAGATCCCCATCAATGGTTTGAGACTTATGCTTTCCTTCCCAAACCATCAACCGGTCACGATACGTTGGGTGAATATCCTGCCAAGCATCTGTTTCTCTCATTTTGCTTGGCATTTCGGAGAGATATGGAGCTAAATCTGGTGTCCAAGCAGGCGCAAATGTGATCACATCAAATGCATCCTCCCCCGCTGCAAAAGCAGTGAGGTATTTGGGGTAGAGTTCCCCGAATGGAAATTCGACAATTTGTACTTTTCCACAGGTGGCCTTGCTCCAGGAATCACCACCTTGCTTCATCGCACTAGCGATGAAAGGTCCTACTTGTGAACCAACATTTATTGTCACACCAGTGTAGTCTGGCATGCCAGACTGAGGCTTACATTGCGCTGTAGCGACCCCAGATGTGAGGATGGCAGCGGCTGCACTGGCTAAAAATCCAACGAACATTTTCTTCATTTTTTTCCCTCTACATGAAACGAAAATTGTAGCGTGAGCTAATGATAAAGTTCACAAACTTGCTACAGGAATGGAGGGTAGTTAGCGAATTGATCCCAGCATCAGCCCAGACCTCATCATTCTACCCAGTAGAATCGTGATAATCAGCATAGGGGCGATTGCTATGATGTTCGCAACCGCAATAGCCCACCACTCATCGCCACGATAAGAATTTTGACCAGACAAGAGAACTGGCAGAGTCTGCCAGTCTCCAGTCGTTAAAATAAGTGCAAATAGAAATTCATTCCACACAAATCCTATAGTAATCATTGTTACTGCAACTAACCCAGGCTTTGCCATTGGAATTACAATCTCTAAAAATATACGCCATCTTGGTACATCATCTACCAAAGCAGCTTCCTCAACTTCAATTGGTAAAGATTCAAAAAAGTCACGCATTAGCCAGACAACAAGTGGGAGTGAGAAAGCCACGTAGCACAATGTAAGACCTGCAAAGCTGTCTAATAATCTTATTCCAGAGTCCTTGCCAATTTTTGAATAAAGCATGTACAGAGCAAATGCACTTACAATTGGTGGCATCATTCGCTGTGATACAAACCAAAAAACAACATCATTATTTCTTAAAATTGGCCCTGGCAGTGGTAATCGATTACTTGTTACACTGAGAATCAAGGCACAGAGGAAAGCAAATCCCATTGATGTAGTGTCTTTCCAATCAAAGATTTCCTTGGCCAAAATATAACAACTCATGCCTGAAGCAGCAAAGACAACACCAGCTAAAAGTCTTACTTTAAAAGTAAATCTCACCAGTGCGTATGCTGCCATGGATCCAAATACCACAGCAATCAAACTTGCAGCTACAGATATCCAAACCGAATTGAAAAAAGTTGCGAAGAAATCACCACGACTGCCAGAAAATGCATCATGCCAAGCATTCAATGTTGGTTCAAAGTCAATCCAAGGTAAGTAGGTTGGTCCCCCTGTAACTGCAATTGGTGATTTGAAAGATGTGACAAATATCCAATAGAGTGGAAATAGGGTGAATATTAGCCAAGCGATACATAAAATCTGAGTAATAATTTTTTGATTTGAATTTTTATTCATGACTTTGTCTCAACGTCTTTTCTCGATTTGGGGTTTTAATATAACCATATAAATTAATCCAAAAATGATAATGAAAATCAGAAATAAAAAGCTTATTGCAGAAGTATAGCCGAGATTAAACTTTTTTAATCCTTCTTGATAAGCGAAAAGAGTCAGTGTTTCTGTAGCGATACCTGGACCTCCTCCTGTCATGATATAAACTGTGTCTATAATTTTGAAAGCTTCTACAACACGAATAAATATAACCGCAGCTGACAGAGGTAAAAGCATTGGAAAAGTGATTCCTAAAAACATTTGTAAAGAGGAAGCATTCTCCAACCGAGCTGCTTCAAAGATATCAGTAGGTAGGGACTGCAAACCAGCAAGCATCATTAAGATAACAAATGGAGTCCATTGCCATACTTCGACAGTTATTAGAGATCCATAACTCCAAATGTTTTCAGTAAGAAAAGGTGGATTTGCATAGCCAAAAAAAGTGAACACTTGGTTCAAAGGGCCAAATTGTTGATTGAACATAGTCTTCCACAACAATGCTACTGCAATTGGTGTCATCAACATTGGCAGAAGAAAAGTTATTCGATAGAGCCTCTCTCCAGCAACTCTACTATGTAATGCCAGTGCAATGGCGAACCCCAACACATACTGTAAAGTTATAGACACAAAAACAAAAATACTTGTATTCCCAATGACAGACCAAAACCTTTCTTGTCCAAATAGTTTAGTGTAGTTTCCAAAACCAATGTATTTAGGAGGTAATGGCGGAACAAGTCTGGAGTTTTGGAAACTCAAGTCCAGTGTGTAGACAAGTGGAAAGAGTGTAACAAGCAAGACAACTAATGTAGCCGGCCAAATGAAAACATGACGAGACCAATCTCTCATAATTAGGTTCCAGTGTTGAGTAGTGATTGGATTTCAACATTTGTTGGCATAGAGGGAGCTGTCCCAGGTTTGGTGACAGACAGGGCGGCTGTAGCAGAACCAAATCGGACTGCATCACGTAGCGATTGACCATTAGCTAAAGCATGTGCAAATCCACCGTTAAATGCGTCTCCTGCTCCGGTAGTCTCAACGACTTTTCCAGTCATGTCGAAGGCAGGAATGTGTTCATCCAAGTCATCATTG
>DPLM01000103.1 GCA_003541985.1 Deltaproteobacteria bacterium
TTGGCTCCATATACTGAACTACTAGACGCATATACCAAATGCGGAACATCATTACGGCGGCAGTTTTCAAGGATATTTAGAAATCCTACGATATTCGCATCGATATAAGCCCTAGGATTTTCTAAACTGTAGCGTACCCCTGCTTGTGCGGCGAGGTTCACGACTCGTTCAAAAGCATATTGATCAAAAACTTTCTCAATTGAATCAGCATCTATGAGATCAGCTTCAACGAAATTAAAACCTTTTTCCTGATTCAGTAGCATAAGACGATTTTGCTTAAGTCCCACGTCATAGTAGTTGTTTAGGTTGTCCAATCCGACAACAGTATCGCCTCGGTCGAGTAACCGGCGAGTCAGATGGAAACCAATAAATCCTGCGGCTCCAGTTACTAAAATACGCATTTTTTCACTCTTCGATCAGCAGATTGGGGAGTAAATCAGTTCTATCCTAGCTCGAAATTCAGTCATGTGATCCACATTTTAGGAGGTGTCTTGATTGGAACTGTTATTTTCCTTGCAATCATTTTGATAGCATTCACCCTCGTTTGGTATAGCTAAAAACATGGTTAATTCAGCTGGCAAAAGCTAGTTCAGAGTCGCAAACCTTCCAGTTAGCTATCTCACGCATCTGCTGGAGAAAATCTTCTTCACGCTCACAGGTCATCAATTTCTTACGCTGCTCCTTCGCGTGCTGGAATCCCTGAATATATTCTCGAAGGTATTTTCTAAATTCTCTCAATGCCCTTTGCTCTGTCTGGAATTCTCGTAAGAGCTCATAGTGTCGTATGGCAGTTTCGACCCTCTCTGTAAAGGATGGGCTAGCTCGCTCATTTGGATTGCAGAAAACCCAGGGGTTTCCGATTGCACGCCGCCCAATCATGAAACCATCAAGGTTTTTAGCTTTATTGATACCGTCTGAATGATCCTGAACGTCCCCGTTACCCACAACTGGAATAGACAAGTTTCGTTTCAGCTCATAAATAGGTTCCCAATTCGCGTTTCCCTTGAACGCCTGTCTGTAAGTTCGTCCGTGAATCGTTACCAAAGAAGTGCCGGCACCTTCCAAAGATTTTGCAAAGGGAATCAAGTTGTCAGCATTTTCCCAACCCAGCCTTGTTTTCACTGAAACTTCAAGATTACAGGAACTACGAATCGACTCAATAATTCTGCAAGCGCCATCAACATCTTTCATCAGAGCGCTACCGTGTTGAGAATTCACAATCTTTTTGGAAGGACACCCCATATTTATGTCAACCCCCAGTATTCCACGATCTTCGACCATTTTGGAGACTTCCGCAAAAGCTTGAGGATCGTTTCCAAATAACTGCATGAAGAATGGATGCTCACATGGATGATAGTCCATCCTTACTCTGAGTCGCTCACTTCGTAGCAAGCCATCTACACTAGTGAACTCACTGAAAAGAAGAGTGCGCTTGCTCAAGCTACGAACTATTCGACGATAAGCTGTGTTTGTGATCCCATCCATTGGAGCCAAACAGACGAGAGGGCGAGGGAGATCTTTCCAAGTCATTGAAGATATTGTGAATGATGTAAATATTAAAAATGTACCTGAATATTTCAAAAATACAGAGTGATGATTCTTATTCTTAAATTAACTTGAGCCTGTAGGCGTCCTGCTCTAGATTTAGGTATCTGTTTCAACAAAGAATTTTTGGAGAAGCATGGGGAGGAAAGCTTCGTACGACATAGCGATTACCATCAAAAAATATTCGAATCGGCGGCTCTACGACACAGCGCATAGTCGCTACTTGACCATTGAAGAGTTGGGAGAATTGATTCAACAAGGCTTCATTGTACAAGTGATTGATTCCAAAACAAAAGAAGATATCACTCAGGCGATTTTGACTCAAATCGTTATGGAACGTGATGGAATCTATCTGTTCTCTTCGTCTTTTCTTCACCAAGTCATTCGTAATCGTGAAGGAATCCTTGGTGAATTTTTCACAGACTTTGTGCCAAAAATGTTAGATTCCTACTTGGACACACGCGATGCGATGCAACGACAAATCTCAAATTTCGCTAACCCCTGGTTAATGAGTGGTGAAATGAAGATGCCTCTCTTCAATCCATTTCTTGATTCCAAACCTGAAGCGAAAAGTAGAATAAGATCGTCAAAACTCACTACAAATAAAGAACAAGAACGACGGCTTATAAAGGCCCAGGTACGTGAACTTCAAGCAAGGTTAGAGGAACTCAAGGACTGAGAACCGTTTCACGCTCACACGTCATACTTTCTCCACACCAACATGCAATTTGAATCTGTAATAGGGCTGGAAATTCATGCCCAACTTGCTACACAATCCAAAATATTTTGTTCATGCTCAACCCAATTTGGCAACCCCCCCAATGAAAGCACCTGCCCCGTGTGTCTTGGATTGCCTGGGGCACTGCCAGTTTTGAACCGTCGCGTTGTAGAATTTGCCATTCGATTAGGCTTGGCAACAAACTGCACCATTCGTTTGGATTCACAATTTGCTCGAAAAAACTACTTCTATCCCGACTTGCCAAAAGCTTATCAGATCTCTCAATTTGACAGACCCATCTGTGAAAATGGCTGGCTTCACATTGAATTGGAGGGGCAAACCAAGAGGATCCGCATCACACGCATTCACATGGAAGAAGATGCTGGCAAACTGGTTCATGAAGAATATGGCGACTCAAGTTTTGTTGATCTGAACCGGGCTGGAGTTCCCCTTCTTGAAATTGTCAGTGAACCCGACCTACGCACCCCAGAAGAAGCCAAAGCTTACATGGAGAAGATGCATTCCATTGTTACGTATCTTGGAATCTGTGAAGGAGATATGGAAAAGGGTCATTTTCGTTGTGATGCCAATGTTTCTCTGCGTCCTATGGGGCAAGAAAAATTTGGGACTCGTACAGAAACCAAAAATCTCAACTCCTTTCGCTTCGTTCAGCAAGCCATCACTTACGAAATTGCGCGCCAAACAGAAGATATTCTGGACGGCAAGCGAATCGTCCAGGAAACCAGGTTGTGGGATTCAGTGAAAAAGAACACCTACAGTATGCGATCCAAGGAAGAGGCACATGACTACCGCTATTTCCCAGACCCTGATTTGCCTGTTGTCAGAATATCCTCAGGTTTTGTTGAGCAGATTCGCGATCAACTCCCAGAATTGCCAGACGTCAAAAAACGGCGCTTCATGGAGTTATTTGGACTGAGTACCTACGATGCTGAAGTGCTAGTCGCAGATAAAAAAGTTGCAGAATACTTTGAGGAAGTGGTTGCTGCCAATGCTGATCCCAAATTGGTTTGTAACTGGATCAGTGGTGAACTGATGCGACTAATGAATGAAAATAAGGTGGATATCCGAAATGTTGGCATTCCTGCCAACAGCCTCGCTAGTCTAATTAAATTTTTGCAGGAAGGTTCGATTAGCGGAAAGATTGCTAAGACTGTTTTCGAAGAAATGGTGCAGTCTGGTGAAGATCCAGCTATGATTATTGAAACCCGTGGATTGAAACAAGTTTCTGACGAGGGTGCACTACGACGTCTGTTGGAGATACTGTTAGCAAACAATCCAAAGCAGGTAGAACAATACCGAACAGGCAAAACCCAAATTAAGGGATTTTTTGTTGGCCAGGTGATGAAGGAAACCAAGGGACAAGCAAACCCACAGATTGTGAATCAGCTTCTAGAGAAACTACTGAATGGATAGTGCTGCTCGCTGGACAGCCCGACTGGAAATCATCGCACCACTAACACTGTTTGCATGTGGTCTTTGGGTATTTGTCTTCACTCCCACAGAGACCGAACAGGGTTTTGTCCAGAAAATCATGTACATTCATGTGCCCTCTGTCGTCGTTACCTATTTAGCCTTCTTTGTGACTTTTGCTTTGGGAATCGCCTATTTGTGGAAACGTCTTCTTGTCTTTGATCGGATCGCCAAGGTATCCGCTGAAATCGGTCTGATTTTCTGCGCAATGGTTCTGTTTTCTGGAGCAATTTGGGGCCGTCCCACCTGGGGAACCTATTGGGTTTGGGATGCCCGCCTTACCACCACCTTGCTTTTGTTTCTTATTTTTCTCGGCTACTTTCTTCTGAGACTTTCTGTTCAAGATCGTGAGAAAGAGGCTCGATTTGCATCAGTGCTGGGTATTGTTGGCTTTCTTGATATCCCAATTGTACATAAATCCGTGGAGTGGTGGCGAACCTTGCATCAGCCCTCTACACTCTTTAAAGTGCAAGAAGGGGCAGCTAAACCGGCTATGCCCGCAGAATTACTTTACCCTTTATTGGCAAGCATGTTTGCCATGCTTCTTTTTTATGGATACTTGCTGCTGTTGCGATGGCAAATGGAAGAAAATCAGGACCAGCTTCATGAGGAACTTGCCCAGAGGGTCATCTGATGCCCATGAATTTGGAATATGTGCTAATCAGCTATGGCTTTTGGCTTTTGACTTTCATGATTTACATCCCTTGGATCAAAAAAAAACGTAAAGTGTTTCAACAATCTTTGAAAAATCTTAAGGAAACTCAACGCCAAAAATGAAGACTCGTCACAAGTTCGTCATCGGAGGTGCTGCTATCTTTGTTGTTTTAGCGGCCCTATCTGTACAGGGGCTACAAGAGATGACTGTCTACTTCTATACCCCCCAGGAAGTTCTGGCGGCGCCAACTAATTTTCAAGAGAAAACCATCCGAATCGGCGCACTTGTTCAACCAGGTACTGTCGAATGGGATGCACGTAGCATTCGACTGGCATTTCATATCACAGAAGACTCCATACGTTCCATCCCAGTGATATATGAGGGCGTCAAGCCAGATATGTTCAGAGAAGGCCAAGGAGTGGTCGTCGAAGGTCGGATGGAGAACGGTATCTTTGAAGCACAACAATTGCTCGTCAAACACAGTGAGGAATACAAAGTAGACCACAACCAAGTGGCCTCCAAGGTAGATTACTATAAGTCCGTCATTCAATAAGTTACCATGCGTCTCCGCTTCGCCGAAGCACGGGCAGGCCTCAGTACACTTCTCGAGGCCGACCCTCGTATCCGCCACAGGTTGTTGGCCACCGCCGTCCTCCTGCTACTGATTGTTTTCCTCGTCTACTTCAATACTCGCCAAGGACTTCCGGACACTGGTAGCGTAAATTCCCGCCTGATTCTCTTTGTAGCGATCAACATCAACATCGTCTTGTTGGCGGTTGTCTTCTACATGATCTCGAAAAACCTGCTGAAGCTTGTCGTTGAGAGGCACAAGCAGGTGCTAGGTGTTACTCTGAAGACTAAGTTAATTGCAGCATTCACGCTGCTATCCTTGCCGGCGATGGCTTTCCATCTCTTTGCCAGTAGTTTTATCTCCACTACACTGGAATCCTGGTTGACTGGACAGCATGAGTCAGTGGTTGATAACGCACGCCAGGTCTCCGAGGTTTATCATCGTGACTTAAAAGAGACGCTTGCATTGGAAAGCTGGGTTCTCCGGCAGACCCTTCAGCAGAACCCTGACCTCTTCACAAATCTAGAAGAACTGGATGATCGACTGGGAAGATCCTTGGGTGATGGACTCACAGTCTATAATCCTCAGAGAGAAATTATCCACCAAAAGCTTCGTACGGAAGAAGCAAGGCGTACTTGGAAAACACCAAGTACAGCTGAGTGGTACCATGTTCTCCAACAAGAGGAGTCATGGCTTGTCGAAGAGCAACAAGATCGGTTTCTCTATCGCTCTGTGCACAAGCTAAAAGCCCCACAAGGTCAGGAATTATTGCTGGAACTCTTCCATCCTGCATCTCAACCCATTACTCAGGCGATCAACGGAATCATTGAACAAGAGCGAAATTCTAGGTTTTTTAGTGAATCCGAAGACTTGCTGCGTCGTTATTATCTGGTGATCTTTCTACTGATGACGCTCTGTATTGTCTTTGTTGCAACGTGGCTAGCCTTTTATTTTGCACGTGGATTTGTTCAGCCAATTGAGGATCTAGCCCAAGCTACTCAAAGAGTCGCTGATGGTGAATTGGGGTATCAGGTCAAGCCGAAGTCTTCCCTGGACAAGGACTTTGGTTTACTAGTTAGAGCCTTCAATTCGATGAGTCAAGATTTGGAAATTAATCAGATCGCTTTGGAGCGTACAACTGATCACCTTCAACAAAGCCATCAAGCTTTGGAAGAACAGCACCAACTCTTGGAATTAGTCTTGGAGAATATCAGTACTGGTGTAGTCCTGCTGGATCCTGAGGGCAGGCTCCGTCGTGTGAATCGAGCTGCTCACCAACTTTTGCCCTGGCGAGTAGACAAGGGTGGTGAAAATAATCGGATTGATGAAGTGCTTTCAGAAGACGCACTACCGGCATTTATCGAAATGTGGAAACAATTACAAGCGCACCAAGCCCAGAGTGTATATCGTCATTTAACTTTGGCCCAACAACAACAGCCTATCCAGGTTGCGGTGACTCTGCTTAAACTTCAAAATCGAGATAATGAGCCTATTGGAGTGATTGCAGTCTACAACAACATCACGGAAATTCATCGTCTACAGCGTTCCCAAGCATGGCGGGAAGTTGCGCGGCGGATTGCGCATGAAATTAAGAATCCCTTGACCCCAATTCAACTCTCTGCTGAGCGAATTCGACGGAAGTATGCAAACAAAGTTGATGACCCCAAACCTCTACAGCAATCAACTCAGACAATCATCAACGAGGTGGAACAGCTCAAACGAATGGTTAGCGAGTTCTCACAGTTTGCCAGAATTCCAGAATCTCACTTACGACCTACGGATCTACATGCTGTACTATCAGAGGTAGTGGATCTATATGAAGGGAACCTTCCCACTCGTATTCAGTTGGTAGCTGATTTTTGCGACGACATGCCAAAGTTGTCAATCGATGCAGAGCAAATGAAACGCGTGGTAGTCAACCTAGTCGACAATGCAATAAAAGCTGTGGAGAATAAAGGCAGGCTATCACGTCTGCTGAGACAAGGTGCTGTTCAAATTAAGACAAGTGTCGCTAAGGAGTTGCGTATCGCGAGAATTGAAGTATTAGATAACGGCACTGGAATCGAACCAGAAATCATTAATCGATTATTCGAACCATACGCGACCACTAAGAAGGATGGTACGGGCTTGGGGCTGACAATCATTCATCAGACGATTTCAGACCACAACGGATTTGTTCGCTTCCAGAACCTAGAGGACGGAGGTGCAGGCTTTACTATTGAACTACCAATCGGATAGTTGATGCTACCAAGTTTAGACTAAACTCATCAACTTACTGGCGATATCAGGAAGTGGTACAGCGGTTTCTGCAGCGCCACTATTGAGCACCTCCCGGGGCATGCCAAACACCACACAGGTTTCCTCACTTTGTACGATAGTTCGAGCACCTCGCTCTCTCATAGACAGCATCCCCTTGGCCCCATCGTTCCCCATACCCGTCAAAATCACACCCACCCCCTCAGCACCAGCAATATCTGCCACAGACTGCATCATTACATCTACCGAGGGACGATGGCGTGAAACTAATGGTCCCTTGACGATATCTACTGCATACTTTCCATTCTTGTTTTTCAATCGCATGTGATGATCCCCTGGAGCTAACAGCGCCAGACCCGGATAAACTTCATCTCCATTTTCTGCCTCCTTCACCTCAATCTGTGACATCTGATTGAGTCGCTGTGCAAAGGAATGTGTGAAATGCTCTGGCATGTGTTGAACAATCAATATACCCGGGGTAGTTGGTGGCAAAAGCGGGATGATATTTCGCAGTGCTTCTGCCCCGCCTGTCGAAGCACCAATTGCAATTATTTTTTCAGCAGCCCTAGCTAAAGAGGGCGATTCTAAAGGACTCGGTTTGCCCTGAATCTTCTTTTTCTTCAGCACCTCACTCATATCAATCCTTGCGGCCCAAGCAAGAGTATCTGTCAAACGGGCCAACATTGCCTTGAAGGCAACAGGATCCTCAGGATTTGGCTTTGCGAACACTTCAATAGCCCCCAACTCCAAGGCTCTTAGTGCTTGATCCCAGTGGTCATCCACGATTGAACTCAGCACAATTATAGGCATGGGCCAATGTTTCATCAAGACCTCCATGAATTCCAAGCCATCCATTCTTGGCATCAGTAAGTCAAGGGATATCACATCAGGATTTCTTTCAATGATCATATCTCTAGCTTGGTATGCATCCTCAGCAGCCCCAACAACTTCAATACGTGCATCACGACTAAGTTCTTTTGTGAGGACATTTCTTACAATCGGTGCGTCATCCACGATCAGCACTTTTACTGGCCCACCTATCATTTCATTTGCCTCTGAATATTTCATAAAGATTGGAAATTAACTCAATTAGCTCCGCTGGTAAATAGAACTTTGTAAATACTTCAAGGAATTCTGCAGGCCAATTAAACTTTCCGAGTGACCTACGAAGAGATACCCACCCGGTTTGATATAGCTACTCAAACGCTCAATCAGTTTTTCCTGATCGTCACGGTCAAAATATATCATGACATTTCTACACATGATGAAATCAAACTGAGTCCGTAACGGATATTCCTGAATTAGGTTCAAACGTCGAAATCTAATCATTGCCTTCAATTGATTACTGACCTCAAACATCTCTCCATTGGTTTCTGGAAGAATCTGACAATAACGATTGCGTAAGACTTCAGGTATTAGAGTCAACTGATTGACGGGATAGCGACCTAGTTCCGCCTGATCTAGCATTCGAGTAGAGATATCAGTAGCTAGAATCTTTACATCTCGACCACCCAAAACTCCTCCAAATGTGTCGAGCAGCGTCATTGCAATCGTGTAGGCCTCTTCACCACTCGAACAGGCACAGCTCCAAATACGGGTTATTTGTTGTTTTTGGAGGTGTGGGTAAACTTCGTGCTTTAAAAACGTGAAATGATCGCTTTCCCGAAAGAAATCTGTCTTGTTGGTGGAAACAGCGTTCAACAACAAAACCATTTCTAAACCAGTTTCATCATTTAGGACACGCTCCCAATACTCTCCATAGGAATCTATCCCAAGTTGATGCATCCGTCGGTATAGCCGAGTCATCAACAACTGCTTCTTCTGGAGCGACAGGCTGATACCTATGCTTTCATGAATCAGTTTTCGGAAGTCTTCAAACTCCGAATCATCTATTTGAGGAAGTAACATCTACAAAGTTCAATCAACTAAATCTCTTGTAGTCAAAGGTAGCTGCAGAAGTTCTGTTTTGCTTGGGTTATCGAGCCTGGTTTTCGAAATTTTAGTTGAATTGTCAGCACCTGAAATTAGCACTTTAATCTCTTTGATCAAACCCAGCAAATGTAGGATTCCTTCGTGTAGCTGATGTGCTTCACTCAAGGTCTTTTCTGTGAGGTTTTTATTTTTGTTTTCATTTTCATCCATCTGCTTAAGAAGACAGAGTATGTCTTCCGCTTCATTGAATTGAGACATTGAAGACTCACTCACTTGTGAAGCCCGACTGTTGATAGCAGTGACATTGTCACTGTTTGAGTGAACAGATTTTGCCAAGACTTCTACAAAATCTGAAAGAGCTTCAAATTTGTTCTCCAATTGCTTTAGTAATTGGTTTCCTTTATCAGCAAGTTCACCAATTTGCATACCTTGACGTGCTGAACCTGAGATCAATTTTGAAATCTGTTGAGCGGCAAACTTTGAGTTTTCTGCGAGTTTCGCAACCTCATTGGCTACTACACCGAAACCTTTACCGTACTCACCGGCTCGAGCTGCTTCAATTGCCGCGTTTGTTGCCAACATCTTTGTCTGCTGGGTGATACTGTTCAAGGAATCCAAAATTTTGTTAATGAGCAGACCACTTTCTTTGACCTCAAGTAAGACGCCCATAATATTTACCATCGCTTCAGAACCCTCTTTAACAGAGCTTTCCATGTCTAAAACAGCCTGCGCTGTGGATTGGGATTGCTCAATAATCTGTTGAAAGGAGTCATTCAATTGATTAGTAGAATTGATGTTTGATTGAGCCTTATCTATGTTTGTCACAGAATGTGTTCTGAGTTCATTAATCTTTTCTATTATCTTCAGAAATTGAGTGGCTTGGATTTTATTCGACAAAGCTACGCTAAAACTATTTTGACTAACTTGTTCAGCAATTCTCACATTACCCTGAGCAATTCGGTGCAGTCCAATGACAAAACTCTTCAGTCGTCTCAAAATCGAATGAGTGACCAAAAATGCTGTCGCTAGCCCAAAACAAAGCGCGATTAGACTCACCGAGAGGAGTCTTGGTATTGTTTCATCAAAACGATCTGAAATAAGTTGGAGGTCCACAATTACAGCAAAGGCTCCTGGGATTTCTCCAACTTCCCACCCATGCAATTCATTTTTTAATTTATCTGATGGATCCTGCTCCAGACTTCCTACCGCACCATGGCAGACCAAGCATTCTTTCTCTACTCGAATTGGACTGACATAGCGGACAACATTTTGTTTTTCGTCTATTTCAAATAGCTCATGAAGTTCATTCTCACGGAGTTGATTGAGCAGAGCCAAATCTGTAAAGCTCGCTTGACCTAAAATATTTTCTCGAAATACTACAAACTCATGTTGCTCACTACCCAATCCCTGCTGAGCGACTTCCTGGGCAAAATGAATGGGTATCA
>DPLM01000031.1:0-177 GCA_003541985.1 Deltaproteobacteria bacterium
ACCCCGCCTGTGATCAGGGCAATTGGTCGAGTAACTGGATCTTGTCTTGGGTTCATAAAAAATAATTCAGGTTGGTCATTTCAGACTAGGCTGGCTCCCTCAGACAAGGATCTGAGTTTAGCGTAAGCAATTTCAGGATCGACTGCACCAAACCCTGCAAAAGTACCAAATCCACAG
>DPLM01000031.1:487-2502 GCA_003541985.1 Deltaproteobacteria bacterium
TGCAAAAGTACCAAATCCACAGTCTGTACCAGCGACAACTCTTTCCCTACCAAGAAAGTTCACAAATCTTTCAAGTCTTTGTGCAATCAATCTTGGATGTTCCACAAAGTTGGTTGTGGTATCAACTACTCCAGGTACCAGAATCTTATCATCAGGAATTTGAGCACGTTTTTCTTCAAAAACTGCCCATTCATGACCATGCCTTGGATTGGCATTTTCGAAAAGTACATATTGGGCTTTGCTTGACATCAAAACGTTAAAGACTTTTTCCATAGCAATGTCGCAGTGGTGAGGTCCCTCATAATTCCCCCAGCAGATGTGAAGACGAATTTTTTCAGCAGGTAATCCTTCTAAGGCAGAGTTGAGCACTTCCATGTGAAGTCTTGCTAGTTCAAGAAATTCATCATCGGTCTTTTCAGTAAAGAGCATATGCCGAGACAAAGCTAGATCTGGACAATCTAGTTGCAATGAAAGCCCAGAAGCAATGATGGCTTGATATTCTGTTTTCAGTGCTTCTCCGAGGGCGATCAAATAGGTTTCATTGTCTTGGTAGTATTGGTTTGGTAGGAATAGAGCAATGACTCCAGGACTCGCAGCATTCATGAACCCTTGGGCTACAGAGTTGGAAACCATTGCAGCCTGCAAATGCTGGATGTCTGCTTGAAGATCATGAGAATCCTTGGGGCTGATCGGTCCCACACAGCAGGGCCTAGAATATTGGGGGGTACCACCACTTTTAGCTAAACGTTCAAGAAAGCTTGGGTATTCTTTTAGATCTGCTGGAGGTTGGCGCGGGCTATCACCAGAGAAACCGGAATAACGATCTTTGACGTAAGTTGCATAGGAAATTTTAGAGGTTTCACCATCACTAACAATCGTTACCCCGGCCTGTTGTTGAAGTCGGACAGTTACGGCTACCTCTTCAGCCATGATCCTGTCAAATTCCTCCCGATCCCAAGGTTTGTTCTTCTCTCTTGCGAAAATTTGGTCGACCACCCTTTGCCTGCGAGGAAGAGAACCCACATGGGTTACAGCTAATCCAGACATGTCTTTCTCCTTATAAGTATTTGGTGGGACCAGCTGGATCTAAAGTGGGGGTTATTAAGAAAACTTCACAGGCTGAGGAGAACTCAATTGTACTTAATTCCCCTGCATCAAGATAAACCACATCTCCTTTCTCGATAAGCTGATCACCAATCTGAAAGCCTGCATCGTTACAGATCAGCACCGCCGGATTTGAATGCTTTAATTGCAGGGTCTCGAAACCCAAAGTCCGACAGATTTCAAACCCTGGTATTTCACGAATTTTTGCACTGTCTGAAGTGCCAAGAATGAGGTTGCCACTTTCAGATTTCCTGGCAAGAACACGACTTGGGTTTTCAATATTATTTTGATCAAATGCTACCAAGTCAGCTCCTTCCAGGGGTTTTCGTGGGAGCATTCCATCAGGAATTGATTCACCATTGTGTGTATCAATCAATAGTCCATTTTCAAGTAGTACCAATCCATGCGTCTGGGCAGTTTCAATGACTTTTGGTGCCCATAATACTCCTCCCCCAGAGTCATTCCCACCAAGTACGGCGAACATAAATCCGTAGCCATTGGGATTTGATTCACTCTTTTCAGTAATGTTTTCAAAACCACGAAACATATGTGTAGGAAGGCTGATAACATCTCCTGGGTCTAATACAACTTCGCCTTTATCACCGTACAAGCCCCAAAAAAATCTCCAATTTCCTGAGTGGATGATGAATACTTCAGCAGTCCGGTGGCTGTGCAAGGAGTTTGTACAACCCGCAGGTTGTGCGGCTGCACCAATATTGAAACCGGGAGTTTTCCTCAGATGCACGTGCTGATCAGGTGATTCTGAAACCCCAGCGCCAATGATGGTGTAATTTTCTTTCTGATCCGATCCAGGGGTGTGCGCATCTATGAAGGCAGTGCGACAGGGGATCAGTTCATTAAAGCGAACGATATCCATCAGAAATTCCTATCCGAAAGAAGTTAGACTAACT
>DPLM01000004.1:0-859 GCA_003541985.1 Deltaproteobacteria bacterium
AAATTCGCTTTGAATGAAACTGGCAAAAACTATTCTACCTGGCGTTCCATGTGATCCAGTCCAAAGATCATTTCTTCTTGAACAGCCGGCATCACGTCAGCCATGTAGGCTCCAAATTTTCGCATGGCACTGGCTCCATGAGGAGAACTGTAGAATTCAGCCATTGCGTTTAATTCATCAACGGTGAAATGCCTGACCAGTGATGTTCGAGTAGCTGCTTCCAGAATATCTGCTCTGACAACAATCTGCATCTGTGCTATAAATCCTTCACGGATATCTTCAGGTAAGGATTTGCTCATCTCTCTAAAAGAGTCTTCAAGAAGCTGGGAAATCGGTACTGCTGCTAGATATCTCTCTGCTGCCTGAATACGTGCTTCTTTCGTATCGTCTGCGAAAATGTTTTGTACGGAAAAGAGAAAAAATCCCAGCACTAGGGACTGAAATAAAGCTCGGTGAACCATGATGTTTTTCAAGGGCATAAAGTTAAAAAGCAAAGTGATCAGTTGCCTAAACTTAACAGGAATCCCAGATGAAACATCCTTTGCTGATCCATGAAGTCAAGCTAATTGGAAGAAAACAGAGAAATAAGAGCTTGCGCTGATCACGTCCGCTCACAATCCCGGTTATGTATTGTGTGGTCGGGTAGGTTTGTGAGGCACAGTTGAGCTTCAATCAGTAAGGATTTACTGACAGAAGCTTTGAACAGAATGGTCTTGTTCAGATCCGCGTCTTGCAGATTCACATCTTGCAGGTTGGCTTTGATTAGTGATGCTTCCACCAAGTTTGCTGCACTTAGATCTGCATCTCGTAAGTTCGCACTATGCAAAGTGCTTCTGAATAGATTTGCTTCAGAGAGATT
>DPLM01000004.1:1186-3018 GCA_003541985.1 Deltaproteobacteria bacterium
GCTTCAGAGAGATTTGCACCAGCTAGCCAGGCACTTGTAAGGTTGGCCTTGTAGAGATTAGTACTTGTCAGTTGAGCTTTCTGTAGATCTGCTCCGGAGAGATTAGCTGCACTGAGATTGGCTCCCATCAACTGTGTGTTGTAGAGTTCAGCGTTGGAAAGATTAGCTCCGCTAAGCTCTGACTGAGAGAGATCTGCATTGGAGAGACGGGCCCCACTCAAATTGGCCCCACTTAGATTGGTACGATATAGTTTAGTCCCCCACAGGCTAGCCCCACTCAGGTTGACACCCCTTAGATCTGCCCCGCTTAAATCCATTCTAGAGAAATCCATTCCAGATAGATCCGTGTTTCGCAAGGTTACTTTTCTCAGCTTTGCCTGCCGAAGGTGTGCTCCAGTTAGGTTAGCTCCTGTGAGGTCAGCGTGGCTCAGATCTGAACCTCGCAGGTCTGCGCCAGAAAGGTCTTTGCCAGAGAGATCAACTTTGGAAAGATCAACATCCATCAAGTTTGCCTTCACCAGATTTTTTTTAGCTAGGAAGAATTCATTTTTGTTGCCTTGTAATTCTTTAACTTCTTCGGCCTCCATCGTGTGAAAGATCGACCCAATCAGGCTTGCGTTAGGAATGCTGATTTCTGTGAGACTAATCGTTGGAAGGGCTAGATTAGGAAGGCTAAGCTCTGGAATATCCACATTAGGAATTTCGAAGTCGAACAAATCCATCACAGTAGTTTGCGCCCATTGCACCCCTTCTTCAGCCCACTGGAAATCGAGTTGCTCGATGAATTCGATTTGTTGCTGAAATGTTTCAGAATGATTGAATTCAAAAGAATCACTCTCAAGAAAACTACCTTCCAAAACGTTAGAACCTTGAAGATAAGCACCCAGTAGAGGTGAGGTTTGTTCAATTGGAGGGATGTCCTTACAGGCTGATAGAGCCGGAACAACAAGAAGGGTCATCATTAATGATTTTGTTATTTTTGAGATGAAATTTTTCATGAGTTTTCCCTGAGTAGTGTTGATTGGTTCGCAAAGCTTAGGGCAAGGAAAAAATTTTGGGGAGGATGACGGGAGGAGATCGCTCTATGGGTGGATGAGCCACATCCAAAAGATGTGGGACTGGAAGATGCAGTTGCTTTCCTAAATCGAGTATGGAAACTGCCTTATTAAAGAGATTTTAACCCAAAGAGGAACGGAGCAATGATCTCAAAACAATGGTATGGAGAGCTTATGAACTGGGTGATGGTCCGGTGAAGTACTTAGGATTAACGCATTCAGATTCTGTAAACTGCCAGAAAAACTGCATTGGAGGAGTAAAATGGGGATTCGCTTACGATTTCTTGGAATTCTAATGATCGTGTTTGTTGCAACACACTTTGACTTTCAATCGTCCACATTTCGGTTTGAAAGTCCTACTGGTGTCTGTGAAGAGGCCTACTCTCCAGAGCGAGGATTTTACTGTACAGAGGACTCTGTGATTTTGCAGCGTCCGATCTTTGAGCGTTTTATTGACCTACCCACGATCATCGTTGTGTGGGGCTTCACTTTTTTTGTCGTCTATACACGCCGGCCTAAAAATTCATTGGATTTTTGGGAGGAAACTTCTCATGTGGCAAAGGATGCAGGAGAATTAGCAGCCGCACTTGGATCTATCCTATCCTTCACTGGAGTGTTTAATGAACGAACTATGTCGATAGCGTTCTCGATTGCTTTTCTTGGATACTTTACGGGGCATCTCACGGGGATGTGCTGTAAAGCCTATGCGATGCACCTACGGCGAAAGCAGGAAGAGTTTGGCTGAAGTGATAGTGAACGTTCGGGTATCAAGTTTGG
>DPLM01000290.1 GCA_003541985.1 Deltaproteobacteria bacterium
CTTAGTATGGCTCCACTGCTTCCCACTAGAGCACCAGTTACTAACAGTAGGTTATTCCCCAACATGAATCCTGCCATCGCTGCTGACCAACCGGAGTAGCTATTCAGCATCGATACTACGACGGGCATATCCGCGCCACCGATCGCCATGATCATATGAATCCCAATTGCGCCTGAGATCACAGCCACAAAAAATAGAGCAAACGCATGATTTCCTGGTTCCCCGATCATCAACCAAACTGCTAGAAGAAAACTTACTCCTATCCCAGCCAAGTTAATGAGATGTCGGCTTGGTAGCATCACAGGTCGACTGCCAATCCTGGCGCTCAGCTTTCCAAAGGCCACCACAGAACCTGTAAACGTATAGGTTCCAATGAACACCCCAAGAAACACCTCAAAGATATGGATGGTCGATCCTGGGCCTGTCTCGGTCTCGAAGTAACTGACAAATCCGACAAAGGTTGCCGCAAGTCCTCCAAAGCTGTTGAGAATTGCAACCATCTCAGGCATTTGGGTCATTTCTACTCGAGTTGCCAACTGCCAGCCAATGAGAGCACCCCCAGCCAGTAAGAGGACTAACCAAAAATATTGACCTGCTTCAGGCAAGCTGAGAGTCGCAAGAATCGCTATAGCCATCCCCAACATGCCCAGACGATTTCCACGTTGTGCCGTTTCCTGTTGAGACAAGCCGCTGATGCTCAAGATGAATAGAATACTTGCACCGATAAAAGCTAAACTGATGATCCCTGAGGGCATGATGACCAAAACTCCAGATTGAGTGTCAGATTTTCAAAATACTAATGAGATTATTTCTTAAACATTCCAAGCATCCGTTGGGTGACCAGAAAGCCCCCAGCAATATTTATCGAAGCGATCAGAATTGCAGCCCCTGCTAGCAGTGGATGATCGCCGGAAATGTGAACCATTGCACCAAGCACAATGATTCCACTGATCGCGTTTGTTAGACTCATCAACGGAGTTTGGAGGGAGGGCGTAACATTCCAAACCACCATGTAACCAACAAAACAGGAAAGCATGAAAACAAACAGATGACCAAGAAACTCTTCTGTTCCAACAAAACCAAGCATCACACTTAACAGGGCAGCTAATGCGTAGGCAACGTATGGATGAAAAATCTTTTGCCAAGCCGGTTTTATAGTTTCTATTTCCGGCACTTCAGCTGTTAGATCCGGAGCAGCTTCCTGCTGGCTCAGTTTTTTTGGTGCAGGAGGTTTTGGTGGCTCCCAGGTCACTGCTCCGTTTCGAGTAACAGTAATTGCGTGAGTGATTTCATCTTCAAAATTCAACTCAACAAGGTTTTCACCTTTCAGATGATTCAATAATTTTAGTACGTTATTGCCATATAGCTGACTAGCCTGGGTCGGTAGTTCACTTGGTAAATTGGTTTTGCCGACAATGGTTACACCCATTTGCTTGACCACTTTGCCGGATTCAGTTAACTCGCAGTTACCTCCACCTTCTGCAGCCAAATCAACAATTACGGAACCTGGCTTCATGGAGCGAACCATCTCTGTAGTGATCAGCTTTGGAGATGGACGGCCAGGAATCGCTGCTGTAGTAATGATGATATCGACTTCGGCTGCCTGCTGGGCGAACAACTCCATCTCTGCTTTGATGAAGTCTTCACTCATCTGCTTTGCATAGCCTCCTGCCCCTGTACCATCTTCCTCAAGATCCAATTCTAAGAATTCCCCTCCTAGACTTTTAACCTCATCTCTAACCGCAACTCTTGTATCAAACGCCCGAACGATCGCTCCCAGACTATGGGAAGCCCCAATTGCCGCCAAGCCTGCGACTCCAGCACCAATTACCAATACTTTGGCTGGAGGAATCCGACCTGCTGCAGTGATTTGGCCCGTAAAGAATCTTCCGAAATGCTGAGCTGCCTCGACCACAGCTCGATACCCTGAGATGTTAGCCATAGAGCTGAGGACATCCATAGACTGAGCCCTGGAAATGCGAGGAATTGCATCCATAGCCAAGGCCGTCACTTGCTTACTTGCTAGCTCCTCCAATAACGCTTTTTGTTGGGCTGGTTGGAGCATGCATATCAAAATTTGATCTTCATGCAGTTTTTCAATCTCTTTGGCTTCGGGCGCTCGGATCTTCAAAATGATATCTGCTTTTTTCCAGACGTCCGCAGTCCGTCCAGCTATGTTTGCCCCTGTTTCAACATAGAGGGCATCAGGGAAGTTGGCCTTCACTCCTGCACCAGATTCGACTAATAATTCAAAACCAAGTTTCTGCAAGTTGGGGACGTGGCCCGGAGCAATAGCAACTCGTCGCTCTTCGGGAAGAATTTCTCGTGGAATCCCAATCAGCATGAAAGCCTCTTTGTTAGACAGAATTTATTCAATTAAATTTCACTTAATTTTTTTTATAGATCAACAATTATTTTAATCAGCAATAAGAACATCTTATCCAACCCTGAATTCAACTCTTAAGTGCAACTTCACATCTAGGCAAGAAAGGTGAGCCTATGTAGAATCAGCACCTTTAAACCCTGTAAGAAAGAGAGGCACTGATGAGAAACTACAACCAGCTCACCTAGA